>DXGJ01000009.1 GCA_019113985.1 Candidatus Levilactobacillus faecigallinarum | reverse complement strand
AAGTATCCTTTGATTCGGTCCCACTGAGCATCTTCCAGTTCGTATCGTTTAGGTGTTGTCATCGGAATGCCTCGATTCGTTTTTCCTCAGATTATACCTGAATTTTTAGTTTTCAGACAGTCCCTAGTCAATAGCACTTGTTAGGGCTATTTTCCCTATAACTGGGTAAACATAAAAACGAGCATTCGGGTTAACTTCCTGAATGCTCGCTTTTTTCATAGCTAATAATTATCCGACTGAAGATGGACCGCCATGTTTAAGGCACTATCTACTAGATACACTACTCATAGTTGAGTGAAAATTTCAATGAATTAATTGTTAATTTGGATTTTCAATATTACTCACCTAAGTATCAATTTTTCAGCTTCATCTGGCACATATATTCAGCCCAGCTTTTGCCTAGCCTTCGAGCTCTTCTGATTGGCATCCCTAACCAATCGACCATGTCCCGCCATCAGATAAAGAATGGGTAGCTGATTCAAGCGTTCCATACTCTCAATCGCCGTTGCTGGGCTCCAAGTTGCCGCGGAAGAAAATAGAAATAACCATCGTTGATCGTCCACAACGGCCAAGCTGCCACGACAAAACATAGCATCACTCGCCAACAAGATTCCTGAAGGCTGTTGGTAAAACCCGATGGAGCCTAGTGTGTGCCCGGTCGCATTGTAAACAGTTAGTGATTTCAGTCAGATTTCCCCGCTCAAAAATTCATTTGGCTCGGTATGAACGTTGTGATTAAATCCACCTTTAATTTCTAACTGACTTTCCGAGCATAATAAGCTAAAATCACGTCTCTCATCCACTAAGTAACAATTAATCGGAAATGGGTTTGGTTAGAAACACTAGCTGATAAATGTTGCCGAATTGTCCTATTTATTTTTCCTCGATTGCAGTGAGCATAGCATGGAGGCTCACCACCAGATCAAGACCATTTATCACATTTACAATATAATTTCGTTTCCCAAAACAATCATGTAAGTATAGCGCCAAATAAGGATGATTTCTATCTCCCGGTATCTCCCGGTATCTCCCGGTATCTCCCAGTGAATTTATTTACTCAAGATTGGACGAACCAATACATATCTCGTTGCTGGACCCGCACCAACTTTTTTCAAGATGTTTGAATCAACCATTTGTTTCAAATATTTATTGGCTTGAGTTCCTTTTACCCCTAAAAGTAATTCCGTAATGGCTCTAGTAATGTAGGCATGTTTCTTTAAATATTCAACGATCTGCCCTTGTTCATTGGCGACTATTTTAACCGTTCCAGAATCATCAGTTGCCACAACGTTAGGAAACGTTGGACTAGGTAACTGTTCTTTATAATTCAAATTTGGCAGGCTTACTTTTACGAAATCTTCATTCGTTTTAAACTCGGGCGAATTATTTTCATCAGCATAACTACTCAAGATTCTTCTAATCCCCGTCCCGTAGTCCTCAATATACTTCAGCTTATTGAGAACCTTGACAACCTGCGGATTTCTTGGAAGTGTTTGTCCAGCCAAAACTGCTTGTAGGTTCAATCCCCCGGGTAAAGGTCCCGGAGACATAATGGTCAGTCGATCATCAAAGAGCTCAATTTGAATGGGGGCTTCACTAAAATATGAGCGGTGCACAATTGCATTAATGACAGCCTCACGAATAGCGACGCTCGGATAACTTCTTTTTTCTTCTCTCATTGGTTGCCCTGTAATTCTTGCAGCTAATGGATTATTGAGATCAATGTACATCAGCACATCATCGATTTGTTTGGGGAGGCTTCCTCTAAATTCTCGCCGGTCTTTGAACTGATCAACTGTTACGCCATCAAAAATAGCCACTTTAACCGAAAAATCATTTTGATTGCTCATTAAAAACGCGACATTAGTAAAATGGCCTTGTGGTGTTAAGAATCCCAGAGCCTTAGCTTTAAAATCGAGTTTTTCTCGCTTAAAGATTCCCTCAATTTCATCAAACTGTAAGCTTTGAATAGACGCTTCTGAAACATCAAATGAGCTTAAATCCTGAAGCGCCATCATTTTTGTAACTCGCTCTTGGGAAGCCTTAACTGATTCTGAACCGTTTCTAACATAGACTCTACCATCTAGGAAATATGGTTTGGCCCCTCCTGGGTTAACTTCTATACAGAAAAGTTTTTGGCCTGTTCGCACGTGCACGATGCCTACTGGGCTCGGGTAATAAGTTGGACTTGATAACCAGCGCCCCACCCGTTCCTCAATTTCATGCTTTTCATTATCGTCATAAAGATGCATAATTTTTCGGCTCTTATCATTCACACCGAGGTAAATGTAGGCTGTCCGCGTCCCATTTAGAAAAGCCGCAATTTCCTTCTTGCACTTTTCATTGAAAAGTTCTTTATATTCGATTGTTTCATTTTCTACTGGAAATGGTTGAACGTCATCAAAATTTAGCACCGCTGTCACCCCACTTTTCTATATGAAATTATACCTCTCATCAGGGCAACATCATTCTATGAACATTTTTAAATAGTTCCTAACCCGTAAATTGCGCTCATTTCTAATTTAATCTTTGTTCGGCACGCTTAATTGCTCGTGCAATCTTCTGATTAGCCTCTTTAACCACTCGGCCATGTCCGACCATCAAATAATGAATTGGTAGCTGATTTAGATGCTTCATACTCTTGATTGCTGTTACCGGGCTCCAGGTTGCCGCAGCAGAAAACGGAAATAACCGGTGTTGATCACCCGCAACTGCTAATCCGCCACGAGAAACCATAGCATCACCCGTCAGTAATATTCCTGAAGACTTTTGGTAAAAGGCAATTGAACCCGGAGTATGGCCTGGTGCACTATAAACCGTTAGCGATTTTAGCTGACTACTTGTTATTAGTAATTCATCCGGTTTAGTTTGAACGTTGTGATTAAATCCACCCTTAATTTCAGTTTGGTCTTCTGAACGTAATAGCTTAAAATCACCAGCCATTAATCTAGCATCCCGGGTAGAAACGTATACTTCGACCGCCGGAAAAGCTTGCTTGACTGTATCCAACGCACCAATATGATCCACGTGTGGATGCGTTAATGCAATTCTAGTTAATGGCTTGTGCAACTGGTTAACTGCTTTTAAAATACCTTTTGCGCAAAACGCCATTCCAGTATCAATCAACGTTAAATCCGGGCCTTCGTCCACTAAATAACAGTTAATTGGAAAGACAATTGGTAAAAATGCAAGTTGGTATATGTTGCCAAATTTTCTGATTTTCATGTTATCACTCCCTGATTACCGTGAGCATAGCATGGGGGTTCACCACCAAGTCAAGTTGTAAAGGACGCCGACAAAATTTATCGCCACACCGCCGCCAATTGTTTGACCCGGGTCGCCACACCCATGTTAGACTAATGTTCAACAGGGAGATGATAACTTGAAAACAACCGAATTCTGTCGGCTAGCTCATACGACCCGCGACACGCTGCGTTACTACGATTCACTAGGAATTTTAAAGCCTCATCGCCTAGAAAATACCTACCGCGAATATACTTCCGCCGACTTAAACACTTATAATATCATTCAAAATTTAAAATCTGCGGGCTTATCATTAACTGAAATCTCCCAGGTCCTTTTGCTCCAAGCTCAACCCATTACGCCGGAATGCCGTCAATCTGTATTAACGATGATTCAAGATAAGAATGACTATTTTACCAACCAGTATCGCTTTTTTACACAACTTATGACGATTGCCAGTCAAATGAAAATTGCAGTTCAGAATAATCATCAAGAACAATTAGAGTCCCTTATCGAAAAACTAGGGAAACTGACTAACTGAAATCAGTAGCATCTCGATAAAATCACATTCAATTGATTCTATTCATTTAAGTTTCACCCTACCCCTACACATTGAGCTAAGAAATATTAGGGTGTGTAATTATTCTTACAAAATCTGCCTGATAATCAGTTGTATTATGCTTAGATGAAATTTCAAAACCCAATTTCTTGCAAATTTCCATATTTTGTTTTGGAGATACACACACTCTCTCTTCACAATTATATTGAAAAGCGTAATACCTAACTTTATAAATTCCTATTTCTTTAGCAAATTTCACTACTCTTTGTAACAACATCAAATGAAAGTTTTTGAGTTCTTCTGCTGTTGTATCAATTCGATTATTAATTACATCAAAATTAATCAATTCCAGCTCCGGAAGACCTCTAGTATAAATCCTAAAATTTCCGTCTAAGTACATTCGTCTATTTTGTGCATATCTTGTAGTAACATTCATCGCATGATTTTGAGAATAAACTTGATAATTTAGTTCAACTCCAATTGCACCCATTTTTTTGCTTAGCTTCTTAAGACAATCTTGTGTAAAGCCTCGTGGATCATCATGTAGACACGCATCCACACTAGGACACTATGTTATCAATTCATCATGCGATACATTTAATAACACTTGCAGCTTATGTGAAGTGTCCTCTTTCATACCGTAATGAGGATTAGCTGCAATCGCTGACCTGAAGTAATAGGTAAAACAAAAGACGAGTATCCTCCATTTTCTGGGGTTACTCGTCTTTATTTACCTATCAAAAACATTCAATCTTAAGTTCAGTTATACTACCACTGATTTATCAGCGGTACAAACTAAAAGTACGTCGTCCACCCCAAAATCCCAGCCAATATCAACGCGAACACGCCAACGGCATTTTTGATTATTTTCGCCGGAATTACTCGCACGATGACCGGACCAATCAAGCCACCAACGAACAACCCCGCAAGCAACGGAATAATGACTGCCCAGTCAATTGGCAATTTAACCATAAACAGACCGGCAGCAACAATATTATTCGTAAATGATGCGAAATTACGCATCGCATTGTAGGTGACAAACTTTTCGTGAACCGCACGGGATAAAATGGCAATCATTAATAACCCGGATGCGGCCCCAAAATAGCCATTATAGATACCGACCAGAAAAATACCGATTTGATTAATCAACGTTAAAATTCGCATTTCACGCTGGTGGTTTTGGACTTTCGGCGCCAAAATCATGACCCCCGCCAGCATAACAAAGAACGGCACAATCTTCTTAAAGGTGTCATTAGAGCTATGAATCAAAAGAATGGCACCAAACACACCACCAATCGTATTCAACGTCGCAATCTCAATCGCTTGTTTCCAATGATGTCGCAACTCTTTCAGTGAAGACAATAAGGTGCCTAATCCCGCACCAACTTGGGCAACCGTAATCGTTGCATTAGCAGTGATTGGCGCTAGTCCAACGGAGATTAAAACGGGATACAGCGTTAATGATGCCATTCCAACAATCCCGGTCAAAATCCCCGCAACCAAACTCATACCAATTAAAAACAGTATCGTCAACATAAAACTTCCTTTCACGTCAACGGCACTGTTCTTTTTTGGTTACGCCTGCACATACCAATATTTTATTTACGCTACTTATTCAAGGCTAATTGTACGGCTAAAAAGGAAATATGACAACCTAGGTGATGCATCATTTCTTAAATCATTATCAGTCTCGAGAATTTCCCAAACTACTTTATATAACATTACTAATACCGCAGAGGGAAATTCGAAATGGTATTGAAAAAAAGGGACATCAAGTGATTAGGCTTAGTTGCTACCCTTTAAACTACAGCTATCTAGCTGGCATCCACATCTTCCTGCACAAACACATGCTTATCATCCAGCACATACTGAAATTCCACAGTGTTCAACATCAAGCTAGCTCGGAACAGTGCCTTAATTCCCTGCTCGTTACTCATGACCACGAAGAACTCGCGGTCGGTCCCGCTGACCCGTTGGAAGTCCTCGTATTCGCCTTTGTATCCTTCTTTACGGAACAAAGCGATAATCTTCATCATTTCTACTTGGGTTACTTCTTTAGTCGCCAAATTCAATCTCTTTTCTTCTCTTATAGTTGTGTTTAGATAGTGCCCATTTAGTGTCCACCATGGTCATTCTCTAGTTCAGATAGCTTATCCTCAATCAATTGGTTAGCTATTTCAAAGGCCTTCAACCGCCGTTTCGCCAGCGTTAGTTGGGACTTATACCGTTCCGGGTTCTCCTTAGCTTCATAAGTTTTCACAACCTCACGAATCTTATGCAACGTCGAATCAATCTGGCGCTTGGCTTCTAGTAGTTCGTCAACCTCATACATCAAAAGAACCCTCCCTCGAATAGTCCCAAGTAACCTAAATTAAACGACCAGAAGTGACCAATTAGTGACCACCGGTGCCATTTTTTCCACGAAAAAGCCGCCCCCACATACAGAGCGGCTCATATCAAGTTAGGTAATTACTTGCCCAACTTAACCTTGTTCGTCATGTTTAACTTGTCATCGAAGTCGTAAACCACTGGTTCACCAGTAGCCATTTCGAGGTCCATGATGTCGTCATCAGAGATCCGTTCAATGTACTTGCTTAAAGCACGTAATGAGTTACCGTGGGCGGCGATGATGACGTTCTTACCATCCAGTAACTTAGGTGCGATTTGGTCTTCCCAGAATGGCATAACTCGTTCCAAGGTAACCTTCAAGTTTTCACCACCAGGGATGATGTTTGGATCCAAGTCAGCGTAACGACGGTCGTTCACAGCGGAACCTTCGTCATCGGCGCTCAACAGTGGAGGAAGCACATCGTAAGAACGACGCCAAATGTGAACTTGGTCATCGCCGTACTTTTCAGCAGTTTCCTTCTTGTTTAAGCCTTGTAATGCGCCATAGTGCCGTTCGTTCAAACGCCACGTCTTGGCTTCTGGAACCCAAAGTTGGTCGGATTCTTCCAATACGTAGTGTAACGTCTTGATAGCCCGCTTCAGAACAGAAGTGTAGGCGTAGTCGAATTCCAGGCCGGCTTCCTTAACTTTCTTACCAGCAGCCTTTGCTTCTTCAACACCCTTTTCACTCAAGTCAACGTCAACCCAGCCAGTGAATTGGTTCGAAAGGTTCCATTCACTTTGGCCGTGGCGAATCAGTACTAATTTTGCCATTATTTAGACCTCTTTCTTCTTAATTTACTCCTGCTATTTTACACCATCTCCCCAGAAATTTCAGCTATATTCACCATTTTCACCGCGTTGGGTTACCGAACCGCAAAAAAACGCTCGACCGTTGCCAGTCAAGCGTTTTCATTTACTATTTAATCTTCCGAATCAGACCGTAAGCCCCCAAACCAACCAGCACAAACACACCAAGAATGGTGGCCAAAACCGACTGGTGTTCATTCGTCTGTGGCAACTTCGCCGTCGCGGCACCCGCGCCAGCGCCGACACTCGCTGCCGGAACACCGTTACCATTCCCAATCACACTGCCAGTCGAACCGCCGCCATTACCGACCACGTTACCGTTACCGCCTTGCCCCGATTGTTGTGGGTTACTTGGCGTAACCGTCACCGTCACGCTCGGCGTCGTTACCGGTGGCTTCGGTTTACCCGGCGTCACAATTGGTGGCACCGTTCCGCCAGGATTGGTAACTGGTGGCTTTGGCTTGATCGGCGTCACAGTCGGTGGCACCGTCGAACCGCCGCCACCCACGCCAGGAGTTTCAGGGGTGGGTGGTACCGGATTTGGCACGACTGGGCCCGGGGTCTCACCACCGGGCGTTTCACCAGGTGGGGTTTCTCCTGGATTCTCAGTTGGTGGTACCGTTAACCCGGGTTCACCAGGCGTGGTCCCGCCTGGATTCTCACCACCGGGCGTCGTTGGTTGCGCAACATCCTGCATCGCAACGTTCTCCGATGGGGCCGCTTCCGTAATCGTCACCTTGATTGGCTTTGAACTGATTTCGTACCCTTCTGGGGCCTTCACTTCAATCAGTTCGTAATCACCAACCGCCAACTTGTCCACAGTAAAGTGACCAGCTGCGTCAGTCGTCAGCTCAGAGTTGATGACGTTCCCCTGGCTGTCCACTAACTTGAAGACCGCGCCCGGCAATGCCACACCGTTCGTTCCTGTCTTGGTCATGGTTATCGACCCCGGCGTTGTGGGTTCAACCGGCGGATTCGTGGTCCCCGGAATAGCCGGGTCATTCACGGTCACACTCTGCATGCCACCGTTCGACCCAACCGTCACGGTTACCGGCTTACTACTCAACTCATAACCATCCGGTGCCTTGATTTCCGTCAGAGTGTACGTTCCCTCCGGCAAACCAGTAACCACAAACTGTCCCTTTTCGTCAGTCGTCAGATGGTTGTTGATAACAGCACCGTCCTCGTTCGTGAGTTCAAAAACAGCCCCAGGCAGCAGCTCGCCATCTAAGCCGGTCTTGTTTACCACGATTGACCCCATCTGGTTACCGCCACCGTTATCGCCAGGCGTGGTCCCAACGGTTTCGGCTTCATCGGTCTTGACCACCTCAACCGGCGTCGTTTCCCCGTCTTTAATGGAGAATTCGACCGGGTCAGTATTTAACTCATACCCCTTCGGCGCCTTGGTCTCGACGAAGTAATAGGTCCCTGGTTGCAGATTCTTGACCTCTAACTTACCCTGAGCATCCGTCACCAACCCGGACTGGAGCACAACGTCAGCACTATCCACCAAATTAAATTCGGCCCCCGCTAGCGTTACGCCGTTGATGCCGGCCTTGGTCAAGACAACCGACCCCAGCTTATCTTCACCAGTCCCGGTCCCAGAGCCGCCCCAGGTCACCGTATTGGTCACGGTCGAACCGCCACCCGTTGCGGTGTTTTTCCAAATCTGACTGTTTCCAGTCGAGGTCACCGCGACCTGGTAGCGCATGTCCACGGCCGTATCCACGTTGGGAAAATCAAAGGTCAGCTGCTGGCCATTCTGCGTGACCGTTGGCTGGAGCTTAGTCCCGTTCGCCTGGAACGCGCCCGTGTCATCATACGATCCCGCACTGGCATCCACACTTCCCGGAATATACGTCTGGTCGCTACCCAAGGTATCGGTCAGTTGAAAGGCTCCCAGATTGTTTCCCGCCGCGTTGAACGCCACGTTCCACGTCAGCTTGGTTGGATTCCCATTGGCATCCTTTTCGGCAATCCAGCCAATCTTATTCAACATCCAATTATTATTGACATTGTTACTGCCCGTGGTCCCCTTCGCATAAAAGGTCAGCGTCCCGTGCCGATTCGACAGGTGCTCACCGACACCGTTGAACGTAATGGTCCCGGTTCGCTCCCCGGCCTTCAGCGTAAAGGTTCCGACCACGTTTCCTAAATCATCCTTGAGTGGCACGGATAAATCATTGTAGAGTACGATGCCCTCCGGCAACTCGACGGTCGTGGTCCCGTCCTTGACCGAAATGCCATCCGGTACCGCCCAGTTATAGCTGACCTCGTACCCCTGCCACTTACTAAACGTCCCCTGATTGGTTACATCTTTCCCCGAAGTATCCTTAATGGTGGCACTTCCAGCCGTAAGGCCAGTTGCTGGAACGGTCGCCGCCTGCGCCACCACGGGAGTCGATGCAAAGATGAGACCGGCAACTAGAAATGACAAACCGATAAACACTACGGATAGCCATTTTCGCATCATAAAATCCTCCTTTGTGTATGGTTTCAATTAATCTGCTGAGAAATCATCCCCATCCCTCTCCGTTGATAGTCGTTGCCGGGTGGCCCAAATCAGTCGCCTAGTAACTTCAGTGTCACTATAAACCGCCCCGCCGTTTGCGTGATTAATTGACCAATCCATCACCCACTAGTTGGAGCAGTTTTCTCGCAAAACTATCTAGGTTAGTGGCTAAAGGGTTGCATTTCTTTCGATTTACATTTAAAAGACGAAAAACGGCGTCCGAGATTTCTCCCGGACGCCGTCTTACACTTATTCACCCTAAACTTGCTTGACCTTCTCCGACCGGGCCTCCTGGGGCAGAATCAGGTTCAACAGGATGCCCATCACCGTGGCTACCCCGATACCGGTAAACTGGAACTTGCCAATCTGCAGGTAGGCGTTGCCAATCCCGATGACCAGGATGACCGACGCAATCATCAGGTTACGTTTCAGGTTAAAGTCCACGTGGTGCTCCACCAGGATGCGTAACCCGCTGGCCGCAATCACCCCGAACAGGACAAAACTAATCCCGCCGATGACCGGTCCCGGGACCGTCTGAATCAGGGCACTCAGCTTGCCCACGAACCCGAAGAGAGCCGCAAAGACCGCCGCACCCACAATCACGTAAACACTAAAAATCTTATTGACCGCCATGACACCAATGTTTTCACCATACGAGGTAATCGGCACCCCACCGACCAGACCGGCGAAGATCGACGCAGTCCCATCCCCCGCGAGCGTCCGGTGCAGGCCGGGATTCTTGAAGAAGTCCCGGTGGGTCAGCTCATCCAGCACCATGATGTGTCCCAGGTGTTCGGCCATGGTGACAAACGCAATCGGCGCAAAACTAATGATGGCGTCCCAGTAGATCTGCTTGGGCTGGTAACTCAGGAAGGGCAACTCAAAGGCGGGCAACTGTAACCAGGGCGTACTGCCGACCTTTGAGAAATCAACGATGCCGGCCCACAACGACAGCAGGTAGCCGACCACGATTCCCAAGAGAATGGCAATATTGCTCCAGAAGCCCTTGAGGTACATGTTGAACAGGACCGTTACCACCAGTGTAAACATGGCAATCCCGAAGTATTTCAAATCATAATGACCGTTGTTCATCATCGCATTAGTCGCGGCACTCCCAGCCACCGACATCCCGATAACGATGACCACCGGCCCCACCACGATGGGGGGCAACGCCTTATCGATCCAGTCGGCCCCGAAGCTGCCGACCAGCACGGCGACCACCAGGTAGACCAGACCTACGGCAATCGTCCCCTGGGCGACCCCGGCGTACCCGGCAGCCTTCATTAGGGCAATGCTGGGCACGATAAACGAAAAGCTCGAACTCATGTAGGCCGGAATCCGACCTTTGGTAATCAGAATATGTAGTAGCGTGCCGACGCCGGAGCTAAACAGCGCGATGCTGGGGTTCAAGCCCACCAGTAATGGGACCAGAACCGTCGAGCCGAACATCGAAAACAGGTGTTGCAGGGATAAAAAGATCCAACCCGGCATGGCCGGCCGTTCGTAAACGTCTAAGACGGCCTCCGGATTACGGTAATCTTGCTTCTCTCTTGCCATGGTGATTTCCTCCTCAATCTCGCTTCGTCCCGGTCCGGGTAAGGGTCGCACCGGTTTTTCCGCAAAAAAATAGCCGCCCATCCCGTGTACACGAAAATGGCCGACTTACGCCGTATCCTTACCAGCCTCACGGGACTAAAGTTAAAGGACTATTTGATTACTAGCTACTATACAAAGGCCGCGAACGCTTGTCAACGCCCCGCAAAAAACGCCTGGTCAGCCAATGACCGCCGTCATCACTGTCCAAGCGTTTTACCTAATTATTTTTTAGTTTTATCATTTTGGGACCCATCCGGATCATCATCCTCCGAACCACCGCGGTGCGGGATATGGTCTTGCCCGTACTGTCGCAGCTTTTCCACGTCGACCCCCGGATGCAACCCGTGAACCGGTCGCACGCCCAGGATGTCCAGGAAGAAGGTGAAAATCGGGACCCCGACGATCAGCCCCCAGACGCCGAAGAGTTGTTCCCCGGCCAGCAGCACCACGAAGGTGTAGAAGATTGGCAGCTCAGTCCGACTCGACATGAACTTGGGATTCAACACGTAGGCCTCTAAGGTGTGGACAATCACAATCATCAACAGGATGTAAATGACGTAGCGGTAGCCCCCCACCGAGTAGCCCAGGATGGCTAACGGAATGATCGACACGATGACCCCGGCCACCGGAATCAGACTCAGGACAAAAATCATAATTGCCAGCGTCGGTAACTGTGGCATCTTCATGATGGCCAAGACGATGGTGGTAATCACCGTGTTGCACAACGCGATAAAGAGTTGAGCTTCCAGCACCACGCCGAACGTGTTGACGAACTTGTCGGCGAAGAACTTAATGTCCTCGAAGAACCAGCCATAGGTACTGGTCAGGAAGTGTTTGGAGAAGGCCGCCATCTGTTTATCCTCAATGGTGAAGAAGAAGCTCAGAATCATCGACATGAATAACGTGACCCCGAACGAGCCAATCGTCGACAGGTAGTTCAACACAACCTTGGCGCTGTTCTGAACCTGTCCAATCAGGTCGGAGGTACTGATGTAGTTGGTGACCCACTTGGCGACTTGACTGGTGTCGTTGTCCGGGTTCTGATAGAAGCGATAGAGCTTCTCAATCCCATGAACTGACGAGGTCACGATTTGAGGCAGGTAAGCCGTGACCGCCCAATACAGGCCCCCTAGAACCAGAACGTAGATGGCGATCACCACCAGCTGCGACGGAATCTTGACGTGTCGCCGAACGAACTTCACCACCTTCAACACCATGAAGGTGAAGATAAACGTCAAGAGAATCATGTTCATCTCGCTGCGGACCAGCCACAGGATGACGATGATCAACGCCAGCACCGTAAACCGGCGCAGGCGGACGTTTTCAATAAATCGCTGCCATAAACTCACAAATAAACCCTCCCCGTAAATAGTAGCTTTATTATACCGCAGTGGCGGGAATTCCCTAAAGGATTTCACCGAGCCCCTCAAGACAAAAAGGCGGCCGCCGCAACCGCGACGACCACCCCACTTTTAAGATTAGGATTCTAATTGTTCCAAAACCACAGCCCGTTCGTTGCGGAACGTCAACTGTAAGTCATCCAGGCCCAAGACCTTGTGGATGATGGTCGACGCTCCGCCCATCAGGGACGCTTCCTTGGCGTTCTTGGTCAGGAGTAGCGGTGCCTTCCGCGGGATCGCCAACTTGTCGACGTAGCCGCGGACGTTATCCATCAGCTCCGGCAGCAGCTCCAGAATCGGCGCGTTTAAGATGATGGCGTCCGGGGCAAAACTACTGGAGATGTTCCCCAGGACCTTGGCCAAGTAGTAGGTGAATTCATCGAGAATCCGCAACAGGGCCTCGTCGTGCCCCAGGTAATCCCGCCGAATCCGGTTCACATCGACCCGGTCGAGTTGCTGGTACTCCATAATCCGCTTCAAGACACTGGTCTCGGAGACGTAGTGGTTGACCGTCTGCTGATTGTCTTCCATGTAGCGGTCAGCTAACGGACACTTGCCAATCATCCCCGCCTCGCCCCGGTGCCCCTGGTAGAGGTGGCCGTTGGTGACAATCCCGGCATTGACCTGGTCTCGAATGGTGATCGCCACCAGGTTCTCGTAAACGCCCTCACCGGCAAAGTCCCGCTCGAAGATGGCCGACTGGTTGGCTAGGTTCTCCAACATCACCGGCACACCGAACTTGTCGCCAAAGTACTTGGCCAAATCAAAGTTCTTGAGTCCCTTTAGGGCTGCGTCCAGGATCTGATTCTCATAAATCATGCCATCTAGCCCGAAGGACAGGCCTAATAGCCGGTTGTCGTGCTGATCAACAACCTCATTCACGTGGTCTTCAATCATATCGAGCACCGTGGTTAAATCAACGCCAGACGTGGAAACGCTGGTATAGTCCTGCGATTTTCCATCCAAGCGACTGGTTAAAATGGTGAACCGTTGCCGCAGAATATTAATGCTTAAAACAAACCCATAATCGACATTCAACAGGGCCATGACCGGTTTCCGGCCACCGTTACGGGTACTGACCCCGTGCCCAACTTCGCGAATCAAGCCTTCATGCAGGAGCTCACTGTAGATGTCGGAGACCGTGACCTTGTTCAGGCTCAGGTTTCGTGAAATCTGACTTCGTGAGATGGGCCCCGCATTGACAATCTGTTGCAACACTTGCTTCTCGTTCGTCGTCCGCATGATATGTTTGTTAATAATCATAATCTGTGGTGATGTCAACACCAGACCTAACCTGACCCCAGACCAATTGTGCATCTGGTAGGCCTGCTTGATCCCCCAAGATCTTCACAAACCGGTTAAGCAGGCGCCACATCACCCTTACCCCCCTTACAGTGTAATTGGTTCTGTGGACCTAGTACTATAGTAAACCACCCTTACCAATCTAGGGTAAATAATGACTCTTGCCCTTTTTACCGGTCTAACCAGCCGCATTCGTTGTTAAATCAATGATTGTCTTAACTTCTTGTGTGTGCAATCACATCTCTGACCACCCAAAAAACTTCGGTTGGTTGGTTAGTCTCGCTTACAAACCGCCAATACAAAAACGCTACCCACTGACTGGATAGCGTTTTTGTGCTAGTTGCGCCCGGAAACGGTTTCCAGGTGGCCTTTATTTAAGTCATTAGCGACTACTTCAAGTACGTTTGCGTGTACTTAGTCAGGGAGATGCCCTTCTTGTCGGCTTGTTGTAAGGCGACCCGGACGTCTTGATTACTCATCGCGTCAGCTTGACCGCCGGCCGCGTTGATGGTCTGCCGAGCAGCACTGATCTGGGCGTCGGTAATGACTTTCCCGTTCAACTCAGTCTGCTTCTTGGTGACCGTGTATTCATTCTTCCCCTTGTAGTTCTTGGCAGCGGCCGATTCTGACGACGTCAGCGACGCACTACTACTGTTGGCGTTGCTGTCGCTGGTCCCGGTGCTGCTGTTGCTGGTGTCACTAGACGACGTGCTGGCGGCCGTCGAACCACTCTTGGTGATGGCTGCCGTCTGGCCCGCGTTGTTGGCCTTCCGCAGTGCTAAGGCCTGGTTGTACAAGTTCTTGTAGTAACTCTGCTGGAACTTCTTGTTATTAAAGAGTTCGTCCAAGGTATTGTTCGAGACCCCGTAGTTCAGCGCTTGATTCTGCTCCTGCGCCTTGGTCAGGAGTTCCTTGAACTGCGTCACGTTGGCCCGGATGCCCTTGACCTGCTTGAGGCGTTGCTTGGCCCGCTTGGTCAGCACGTCGGAGCCGTTCTTGGTGTCCGAAACCTTCTGGTAGCGGCCCTGGGCGTTGCGGAACTTCCGCGCGGTCAAGGCGTTCTCACCGGACACGAACCGTTGCGTTTGCGTTAAGTACGTTTGTGCCGTTGGATCATTGAGCTTGCGCTTCAATGCATTTTGAAAATAACTCTCTGCTTGCGTGTAATTCTTGGCCTTCAAAGCCGTTCGGCCGTTATCCATGGCTGCTGCATATTCCTTGGCTGTCGCATGATGATTGGAATAAGCGTAGCCGCCAATCAATAACGCGACGACGATGGTTGCCACGACCCATACCCATTTTTTCACAGTAAAAGACCTCCGCTGGTTAATGTAGTCTTATTATACCATGCTCACCGGCCAAACTGTCATATTTGCCAATTTAGCTGAAAGGTTAACCGCTTACACAGAGCCGTCTCCCTTACATTTTAGGGGCCGACAGGCGTATAATGGCTAGGTAATTTTGTTTTCCTTATCGGAAGATAATGCTAATGAGAAAGGACCTCGAACATGCTTGAAAAAACTTTTTACAAGACGTTTCTGAGCCATACCTTCAACATCCCCGTCCGCGTTAACTACTGGGACGGTACTAGCGATGTTTATGGGACCGGCACTCCCGCCAACACCATCACCATCCATCAGGCCATTCCGATTAAGGAAATCTCCCGCAACGCCTCGATTGCGCTAGGGGAAGCCATCATGGACGGCACGATTGAGATCGACGGCAGCATCGAAGACCTGCTAACCGCAGCCTACGAGAATGCCGACAGCTTCTTCCACAACAAGAAGTACATCCACTTCCTGCCGAAGCAGAAGCACACCGAAAAGGAAAGCAAGACCGACGTCCAGAACCATTACGATATCGGGAACAACTTCTACCAACTCTGGTTGGACGATACCATGACCTACTCGTGTGCCTACTTCGAGACGCCGGAAGACGACCTGAAGACCGCACAAGTCAACAAGGTTCACCATATCATCAAGAAGCTGAACCCCCAACCTGGTAAGACCCTCTTAGACATTGGTTGTGGCTGGGGTACCCTGATGTTAACGGCCGCCAAAGAATATGGCCTGCACGTGACCGGGATCACCCTGAGTCAGGAACAATACGACTACGTGAACCAACGGATTCAAGAAGAAGGCCTGGCCGACGTCGCCGAAGTCCGGTTGGAAGACTACCGGGAACTGGGCAACGAACAGTGGGACTACATCACCTCCGTGGGGATGTTCGAACACGTCGGTGCCGAGAACCTGGGTCAATACTTCGACTGCGTTCAGAAGTACCTGATGAACGATGGGGTCGCCTTGATTCACGGTATCACCCGGCAACAGGGTGGCGCCAACAATGGTTGGTTGAACAAGTGGATTTTCCCGGGTGGTTACGTGCCTGGGCTGATTGAAAACACCACCCACATCATCGAGAACGGCCTACAGATCGATGACATGGAACCCCTTCGGCGGCATTACCAAAAGACCGTTGAAATCTGGGACGAAAACTTTAACCAACACCGTGAGGAAGTTGCCAAGATGTTCGACGAAAAGTTCGTCCGGATGTGGGATCTTTACCTCCAAGCTTGCGCAGCGTCCTTCAAATCTGGTAACATTGACGTGATCCAGTATTTGATCTCGAAGGGGCCTTCAGCCCGGATGCTTCCGATGACGCGGGACTACATGTACGCTGAACAAGAAAAAGTCACGGATTAAAACTAGACGCAACGACCGCGGATCGTTGCACCAATAAAAAGGCGCACCCTGCCCGGATTGATCACCGGGGATGGCGCGCCTTTTGTCTGTCGTCAGAGATTTTTTCGCATCCCCGCGTCTTTCGTGGTATATTCGTTAGTATGTAACCGATTTAGTGGCGGCCCCGGTCGTCTAGCCGTATTCAAAGGAGTTCATTATGCAAAAACTTGGTATTTCCCGTTTCACGAGCCGGATCTTAATTGGCTGGTGTGTCCTCTTATTCGCCATTCTCCTGGTGCTCAACTTAGCCCACGTGAGTGCCGCGAACCCCATCGTTTTCCACGCCCTGACGCTCGACGGCTTTCTGGCCAGCCTGTTAATGGGCCTGCGCATCATCGTGCTGTTCCTGGTCTTCTCAACGCTGCCTAAACGTTGGCCGGTCACTTTGCTGGCTTTCCTGAGTCTGACCATGGCCATCGTCGCGATTACCCAACTGGTCAGTGTTTTCCTAGCCGGCAACCTCGGCGTCAGCCTGCTCTACCTGGTCTTCGTGGCTTCATTCTGCGGTCTGCTCTACACCGCCATCATGACCACCAGCCAGACCATCATGCACAACGCCTGGGATGAGGACCACAAGTACTTCATTAGCTGGTTCCAGTCCTTAATGGACAACATCCGCCGCTACAGCTTGCCCCTCTTGGGCTTTTTGCTGGTCTTCAGCTTCGCACTATCGATGACCTACGCGGTAACATTCTAAACCACATTTTTGGGTGACCCGTACCTGGGGGGCACCCTTTTTTTGCCCATTTTATCACCGCCTACCGACTTTTCTCCCCGTTGGGACTTCCCCCCGGATACTCGGGTAACGTCGCACTAAGCCGCCGTAAAAGCTCGATGAGCACCCCCTTGAACGACTCTTCATCCAAACAAAAACGTCCTTTCGGTGAAAACACCGAAAGGACGTTACTTTTTTTAGGTTTAGATAAAAGGTTATACGTGAATCGCCATGGAGAGGAGGAACACGCCGACCAACCCAATGATGACCGATAACGCCATGGATCGGGTGCGGTACGCCACGATGATGACGATGATCGACGCAATCATTTCGGGAATCTGGGTGAACATCACCTGATAGGTCGCACTATCGATGAAGATATCCTTCACCACCAGCGCCGTAAACAGTGACACCGGCACGTACTTCATCCATTCGTTGAACCACTCGGGAATCTCCCGCTTCGTGAACAACATTAAGGGTAGGAAACGCGGCACGAAGGCAACGCAAAAGCCGAGAATAACTAGCCAAAAGTGTTGTGTCGTGGTCCAAGTATTAACTGTACTCATAAACTTCTCCCTGCATCCTTATTTTCCATCCGCACTCTCTTCAACAGCCGATTTCTTGGCCCCCGGACTCCGCAGTTTCCAGAGCCAGTGACTATCTGGTAGGTACTTGCGCAGACTAGACTCCAGCGCAAACCCGATCAATGACGCGATAATCGTGGAGATGACCAAGCCAAGGGTACTCTTCACAATCATCATGCAGACGGCCGCCAGTAGGCCAGCCACCACACAGATGAGGAGCGTCAATCGGTTCTTGATTTGCATCACGATCATGTAGAGGAACAGCGCCGTCAATGCAAAATTAACGATCCCCAAATCAATCTTCAGGGCGCTTCCAATCAGACTCCCGATAAGGTTACTCAGGGCCCAGAACAACAGCGAATAGTGCTCGACCATCAACGCTTCTTTCCCGGTCCACTTCTTATCAGTCGCGAACTTCAGGTAGTTGATGGCGTAGTTTTCGTCGTTCAAGGAAACGGCAAAGAAGAACAAGAATCGATTGGATTGTCCCTTAAGATAAGGGGACAAACTTGAACTCAGTAAAGCGTAACGTAACTCTAAGAAAAACAGCATCAAGACAATTGAAAGTAGTGGGGAGTTAATTGTCAGCATCGTGGCGATTAAGAATTGTGCCCCACCGGAAAAGATTAATACAGAAACCAATCCAGTCAGTAAGGTATTGAACCCTGCCGCGTGTAGCAAAATCCCACAAGCCAGCCCAATCGGAATGTAACTCAGGTTAAGGGGCATGGCTACCCGCAGTGTCGACCGCCATAACGGTTCGTCGGGATCTGGCACTTGCTTGGGGTTTGGCCTTCGTTTATTCAAGAATGTTTGCCTCCGTCGAATACTCTGAAATATGAAATGCGTTATAAACCGCACGATGATATTCTACCATGTTTCACATGATTTTCATACCGTAACCCGAACATTTATCAAGTCCCTCACCCGATGAAGCCTACAATGGTGGGGCCATTTGTGAAAAATCAAAACGGCCTTTCACCAAAAAGTTTTTGCGTGTGACCCGAAAAAAATAGTGGTCCCCACAGCGGGAACCACTATTTTTGAACCGTTTAGGAATGACGCTTACTAGTCGGATCTTCGACGGCTTGCAATTTTTGGTTGTCGTCTAACTGTGAAACACCCATCAGGTGCTTCTTCTGTAGCCAGTGCATGGTTGGGTACAGTAAGGCTAAGTTGATGACCACAAAGAGCGCGAGAACGCCCACTGCTTGCCATTCAACGCCACTGCCCATCCCATCGGTAATGGCTTGTCGGAAACCAAGAATCGAGTAAGTCATTGGTAAGAACGGATGAACCACGTTGTAGAAGTGGTTGGTAACTTCCATTGGGAAGGTCCCACCGGAACCACCCAGTTGTAGCATCAGGAGAATCATGGCGATGAATCGACCTGGGTTGTCCAGGAGCATCGACAGGAACATCACGATGAACATCGACGCCTCCGAGAACGCAATCGACAAGATGATCAACTGGATTGGGTGTTGAACCGTCAACCCGCCCAACATCATCAGGGAAGGTTCGATAACGGCCATGGCAAAGGCTTCAACGGCCCCAATGGAGACCTTGCTCCAGAACCACCCGGCAACGGAACCACCGGCCATGGAGACCTTCCGGATTGGGAAGGCGAAGTTGAAGACTAAGGCCCCAACGTACAAGGCAACGGACAGCACGTAAGGTGCTAAGGCGTGCCCGTAGTTTGGTACGTAGCTGTAGTTTTCATGCTTCAGCTTGGTAGGTGACGCAAACATGTCGGCCGTCTTGCTGGTCAACGGTTGCGCCGTAATCTGGTCGGCACCACTCTTCAGGGACTTAGCGAGCGTATTGCTCCCCTTGGCGAGCTTGTCGCCACCCTGAATCAGCTGATTACTGTTGGCGTCCAACTTAGCGGACCCATCAGCCAATTGGTTAACCCCACTGGTCAGCGCTGGAATCTTGCCTTCCAGGGTGTTCAACCCACCGGCTAATTGGCTAGCACCACTGGTCAGTTGACCGGAAGCGCTATTCAATTGACCCGAAGCACTGTTCAGCTTGTTACCAGCGGCCGTTAACTTCGGCGTGTTGGCGTTCAGCTTATTAACCCCGGCAGCGGCCGTTTGTAAACCACTGTTCAGACTGCTTGTCCCACTAGCTAATTGGCTGGAACCAGACTTCAGCGTTGAGCCGTTCTTGGCTAGCTGAGCAGTTCCGTTCATGATTTGGGTAACCCCGTTCTTCAACGTTGGTACTTGTTGATTCAGGGAACCTAAACCAGTGTTTAATTGCTTAGAACCGGCTAAAGCGGCATCAACACCCGATGTGTAAGTCGTGACACCTTGACTTAACGTATTCGCCCCAGCACTCAATGAGTTGGCACCATCGACCAGCTTTTGTAAGTCGGTCGTTTGTGATGCCAGACCACTAAGGCCCTTTAACTTATCAGAAAGTCCTGCCAAGTCAGCACTTTGGGCACTTGATGCAACGTTCCCAAGTGTTTGAGCCGTTGTTGCATCAATCCCAGTCTGGCTGAGAGCCGTCATAACTTGGGTCATCGCCGATTGGAAGCTAGATGTTGCGGCCATAACAGCTTTTTGTGCGGCCACCAGATTAGTTGCGGCGTCCGTCACACTACTGGTATCAGCAGCCTTGGTTGTTTGCGTAGTCGTCCCACTAATCTTACTATTCTGCGTTTGGGCATTACTCAATTCAGCTTGAGCTGCCTTAACAGCGGAATCCTTAGCACTATCATCAGAAGCATTCGCAGCCTTACTCAAATTAGCTTGAGCTGCCGCAATCGCTGACTTAGTCCCGGCCGCAGCACTCTGATCACCAGAGTTTTTGGTCGTTGTATTTTCAGACGATGTACCACCAACATTAGTAGCTGCAGTCTGAACCTTCGTTGCAGCACCCTTTTCGGCAGCAATCGCTTGGTTCAATTGTGTTTCAGCTGCCACTAACTGCGTCAACGCAGGGCTCAACGTTGTTCCCAATGCGCTCATCTGCTGATTATTCTTTAAACTCTCAAGTTCAGATACCAACGTCTGCAATTGCGCAACTTGTGACATAGTATCGCCACTCATCATTTGGTTTAACTGACTTTGTAATGAAGAAACCCCTTGGCTAACCTGACTAGCACCATCGGCCAATGAACTGGCACCGGTGGTCAAAGCACTTGAATTATCACTTAACTTGGATAATCCCGAGTTCAATGACGTTGACCCAGCGTACAGCTTAGAAACGCCATCTGCTAATGGACCAACACCGGATCCTAACTTCTTCACCCCAGTGTTCAACGTGTAGACCCCGTCAACGTACTGGTAAACACCCTTGTTCAGGCTTTGAGCACCATTATTCAGCTGGCTAGCACCAGCCGTTAATTGTGGCATCCCAGCACTCAGCTGACTAACACCACTGGTAAATTGGTTCACACCAGCACTGTATTGGCTAACGCCGGCCGTGTATTGACCGACCGCCGCTGTATACTGGCCCAGCCCAGACTTCAACGTGTTCGCCCCACTCGACAACTTCTGAATCCCAGTTGCCAATGGCGTAACGCTGGTCTTCATCTGTTGCAGACCGTTGTTCAGTGTCTTAACCCCGGTCGTGTAGGTGTTCAGACCATCGGTTAAGGTAACCGTCCCGTCCTTCAACTGGGCGGATCCCTTAGCGGCCTTGTTCATGCCCTTGCCGACCTTGTAGATCTGGTCAAACGTGGCTTGGGCGTAGGCCTTAGTAACCTTGGCACTGATTTCGCTCTTCAGCTTATCGGCGCCCACGTCACTCATAACCTTCGCAATGTAGTTTGCGGAGGCGTTGGTCTTGTAGGTAAACGCCATCTTCTTCGGATGCTTATCCAGCGCCGTTGCGGCGTTCGCCGAGAAGTTCTTGGGAATCGTGATGACCGTGTAGTACTTTCGGTCCTTCAAACCCTGTGCGGCCTGCGACTTCGAAACGAAGTGCCAGCCCAATTGACTATTCTTCTTTAAGTTGGTGATGGTTTGATCCCCAACGTTTAACGTCTTCCCCTGGTAGGTCACAGCCTGGTCTTGGTTCACCACGGCAACCGGTAATTCACCGGTTTCGCCGTATGGGTCCCAAACTGACCGCAGGAAGAAGATGCTATAAAGGAATGGAATAAACATAATCGCCAATACGGAGATTAAAATCAACCGATTATGACGGATGTAACGCCATTCACCTTTTACCATGTTCAAATGTTTCAGCTCCCTTTATCCTCAAAATATCCTCAAAAAGCACGTACTCGGCTAATAATAGAGAACATCTTCGCACAAAATTACTTGACTTGTCAAAAATACAACAGGCCATCGACAATATTTCAATTCCACGAAACCCCGTTCAGTCGGGCCTTTAGCAACCTAAAGTTTATTCACAAAAGAAATTTTTCGGGTTATTTTCAGTAAACAAACACCCGAGCGGCCACCCGGACACCCCCGCCAGAACGTGCTACACTGCAAGCATCGTTATATTTCCTTACTATGTAAAGGGAGGTTCTCCACATGGGAACTCTGATGACACTGAAAAACGTTGGTTACCGTACGGCCGACCGGGATATCCTCCACGACATCAACTGGGACATCCCCGAACAGGCCCACCTCACCTTGACCGGGCCTTCGGGCGGCGGCAAAAGCACCCTGTTACAGCTAATGGCGTCCTTGATCTCTCCCACCAGTGGCGAGGTCCAGTTCCAGGGCCAGCCCCAGTCAACCTACGACCCCATCGCCTACCGCCGCCAGGTCTCCTACTGTTTTCAACTGCCGACCCTCTTCGGCGAGACCGTCGCCGACAACCTCGCCTTCCCCTACCAGATTCGCAAGCTGCCCGTCGACCAGGACCACGTCAAAGAGGCCTTGGCCAACGTGGGACTCGCTCCCACGGTCTTAGACCAGCCGGTCGACAAGTTATCCGGCGGGGAACGCCAGCGCGTCGCGTTGATTCGCAACGTCCTGTTTTTACCCAAGCTGCTCCTCCTCGACGAGGTCACGGCCAGCTTAGATGAGGAAAATAAAACCATCATCCACCACTGGCTGCACCACCTCAACGTTGACCGCCAGGTGACCACCATCATGATCACCCACGATAGCGGCGAGATTCAGGCCGCATCCCAGCTGGTCCGGTTGACCGCCGGAGAATTGGAGGTGGGCGCATGAACTTAGCCGTGAATAACGCCTCACTCTTCTGGGCCGCCTTCCTGGTCCTGATTGCCCTGGGCATCAGCCTCTGGCAAAAGCTGGGGCTCGACCGCGATATCGTCGTTGGGGTCATCCGGGCTATCGTCCAGCTTTTTCTGGTCGGGTACCTGCTCAAGTACATCTTCCGCATCAACAACGTCGCGTTAACGTTTGCCATGATTCTCTTCATCATCTTCAACGCGGCCTGGAACGCCAAGAAACGGGGCGCCGGGATTCCCCACGCCCTGAGTATCTCCTTTCTGGCCATCCTGACCAGTACCAGTATCACGCTAGGCGTCCTGGTCTGGTCGGGCGCCATCCGCTTCATCCCCTCGCAGATGATTCCCATCTCCGGGATGATTGCCTCGAATTCGATGGTCGCCATCGGGCTGGCCTACCGAGGCTTGAACCAACAGTTTCACGACCAGCGCCAGGGCGTACTCGAGCGACTGGCCCTGGGTGCCGGGATTCGAGATGCCTCGATTGCCATCGTTCGTGAGGCCATCCGGACTGGGATGGCGCCGACCATCGACTCCGCTAAAACCGTGGGACTGGTCAGCCTCCCCGGGATGATGTCCGGCCTGATTTTTGCCGGCGTCGACCCGGTCCGGGCCATCAAGTACCAGATTATGGTGACCTTCATGCTGCTGTCGGCCACTAGCCTGGGGTCGATCATCGCCTGTTACCTGGCCTACCGCCAGTTCTACAACCAACAGTTACAACTCAAATAAGACCAAATAAAAGCTGCGTCGCCCACCCACTTAGATGTGGGGGTCAACGCAGCTTTTATTTGGCTTAACTTTTCAGTTAGAACAGGGCAACGATCGACCGCCATAAGCGGACGAAGATGTTGGCCTTCTCAACGGCTTGGGTGACCTTCAACGGTACCTTGACCGTCTTGGTGTTGCCCAGGAAGCCCAGTTGGTCGCCCTTAAGCGACAGGTTGGCCGTCCCCACCGTTTGGTTCTTGGCAACGGGCGCCTCCAGCGCATCCTTCTTGGTCAGGCTCGCCTTCAGTTGTGGCTTGGCCGTGACGTTGCTGGCAACTTGGTCGTTCCGAATCCAGAGCTTGACGTCGCTAGCCAGGGCCGTCTTGGCGGTCTTCTCCTTGGCGTCATTCGTGGTCACCGACTTAGCACCGGTCACCGATTGACCAGCGTGGTAGGTGACCGTCTTGAAGTTGTTGTAAACGTAAGACATCATCTTTTGGGTCTGTTGGAACCGTGAGGCATCCGTTTCGGACTTGTGGGCCGCGTGCAGCACGACCGTGATGATCCGGTTGCCGTTATTGTTCGCGGTCCCGGTGAAGTTGGCACCGGCAGCGTCAGAAGTCCCGGTCTTTAACCCATCAACGTGTAACTTGCTGTAGGAAGCGGTTAAGCCCTTTAACATCCAGTTCCAGTTCTCCATCTTAGTGGCATCCTGGGTCCCCTTCTCGAACCACATCTTGGCAACCTTGGTGGTGTTCAAGACTTCGGGGTACTTGTTGACCAACGCGACGGCCAACTTGGCCTGGTCTTCGGCGGACCACTGGTTCTCAGCGGACCCCTTAACGTTGCTGTAACCCAGCGAACCAACCTGCTTGTTGGTCAACCCACAGGCGTTGTAAATTTTCACGTCGGTCATCCCCAGCTTCTCGGCCTGAGCCTTCATCTGGTCGACGAACGCATGCGGTGACCCCGCCACAGCAGCTCCCAGGGCTTCGATGGCCCCATTGGCCGAGTAGATTAGCGAGGCCTGGTACAGGGACTTGACCGTGTAACTGTGACCCGCCCGCAGGGGAACATTGGAAAGATTGGTGTTCTTAGCAATCTTAGCGATGGGCTTGCTGATGGTAATCTTTTGGTCCCACTTCAGCTTGCCGTTGTGGACCGCCTGCAACACCAGGTAAATCGACAACAGCTTGGTCATCGAGGCCACGGGAAGCGCCTGGCTTCCATTCTTCTCGTACAGAATCTGACCGGTCTTGGCGTCGACCGCGATGCCGGCCTTGGCCTTCAGGTTGACCGTAGATGTGGTGCTGGTGGTCGCGGCCTGGGCAGTCACCGTGGGGGTCAGCCCCGCAGACAAACCGCTGGTGGTCAGCGTCACGGCGGCAATCAAACCGACGATAAATTTACGTAAACGTTTCATAGCAATCAAAAATCTCCTGTCTTATGTAATCACGGGTCGCCCCGCGGTTGGATGCTTCAAGTGTAACCTAAGTTTCTTAAACGTGATTAAGGTCTAAGCCGTCCCCGTCTTCAGGCGTTGCGGTACGGCTAAAGGATGATCGTGTTGCACGGGCAAATGAATCACGAAGCTAGTCAGTTGGTCGTCCGACTCGACGTAGATATACCCGCCGTGCAGGGCCACGATGCTCTGGGCAATCGCCAATCCCAGCCCGGTTCCACCAGTCTCCTTGGAGCGTGACTCCTCGACCCGGTAGAACCGTTCGAAGATCATCGCCAAGGATTCCTTGGGAATCTTGGGCCCGTCGTTGGCGACCCGGACCTCCAGCTCACCGTCCGTAACGCGTTTGGCGACCAAGGTGATGTGCTTGCCCCCGTCGCCATACTTCAGGGCGTTGGACACCAGGTTGTTAAAGACCCGGACCAGCTTCTCGGGATCGGCCTCCATCATTAACGGATGGACGTCGTCGCCGGTCGCGCCGATATCCATGCCCTTTTTCTGGGCCTCCAGTTCAAAACTAGCGGCCAGTTGTTCCAGCATGGCCCCCAAATCAATCTTGGTCAGGCTCAGCGGCGTGTCCGTCTGCCGAACCTTGGTGTATTCGAATAGGTCGTCGACCAACGACTTCATTTGTTTGGACTTCAGAAAGGCCGTGTGGGTGTACTTCAAGAGATCGTCCGTGGTGTGGTACTGCTTATCTTCAATCAGGCCTAAGTACCCAATGATTGAGGTCAACGGCGTCCGAATATCGTGACTGACGTTGGTGATCAGCTCATCCTTCGATTTCTCGATTGCCCGTTCCTCGTCCATAGAGTTGATGACCGAATCGACTAGGGCGTTGACGGAATCAACCACCCGTTGCACGTCCCCACTGACCCGAAAGGGAATCCGGTGGTCGAAGTGCCCGTTGGCGATGTAATGCAGTTCTTCGATGATGTGGTGCAGTTGCATCTGCCGGTAACGCCGAATTAGGCGCCACCAGACCACCATCGCGTCGGCAATGACCATCAGGCCAATGAAGAGGTTCTCCCAACTCCACAGTTGATAGTGGTGGGGTCCGAACATCACGGAGCGTTTGATGATGAAAATCCCATCACGCAGACCGGGATTGCTCTCGATGGCTTGAACGATCAAGACCAACAGGGCGAGGTTCAGCATGAGCAGCAGGATCACGGTGACCACGCCTTCCATAAACAGCGCGCTCTTTTCCCGGGTGGTGAGCTTCATGCTGGTTCCCCCATTATTAGTGGGATTCAATCTTGTACCCCACGCCCCAGACCGTCTGAATCACCTTTTCGCCGTTGGTGGCATCTTCGATTTTGTCCCGCAAGTGGCTCACGTGAACCATGACCGTCTTGGCCGACACGATGCTCTCTTGCCGCCAAACGCGCTCGAAAATCTCATCCGCCGAGAAGACCCGGTTGGGATGACTGGCCAAGAGGTAGAGAATCCCGAACTCTAGGGCCGTTAACGAAACCGTCTTGCCGGCAATCGTCTTGACCTCATGGGAATCCTTGTTGATGGTCAGGGTCCCGATGTCTAATACGTCGGGACTGTCATCGGTGACCTTGTCCTGGCTCCGCCGCAGTAGTGACTTGACCCGGGCCATGACCTCCAGCGGGTTGAAGGGCTTGGTGACGTAATCGTCGGCCCCGGTGATCAACCCCTGAATCTTATCCATGTCACCGGTTTTGGCCGAGAGAATCAGAATCGGAATCTGGGAGTCTTTCCGGACTTCCTTGATGACTTCGATACCACTCATCTCGGGCATCATCACGTCCAGAATTATCAGGGCGATGTCCGGCGTGGTGTGAAGCTTGGTTAGGGCCTCCTTGCCGTCATAGGCAGTCAGGGGTTCGTAACCTTCGTTTTTAATGTAGATTTCAAGTAATTGTGCAATTTCTTTATCGTCATCGACAACTAAAATTTTCATATAGATGAGCTCTCCTTCGCAGCTGTCATTTGCACGAGTCGTCATTCTCGGCGTTTAATCCTAGTTTACCAAAGATACACGGTTCGCGTTGGTTCGCACCGGAACCTTTAACCGGGCGTAAGGCACTTTAACAGTTCTTAATTTTACACTAGTTGGCCGGGTGTCGCCAACGCCAGAGCTCTTTTGAAACAATTCTGTTATACCACCGCCGCTGACCCGTTTATAACCGGGACCACTTTGGCGTTAAATGGCGGCATCACGCGTTAAATCCCACGAGGGGGTGATTCAGCCACGGGCTAGACCATCCTGTCGTCGAACCACAAAACTCACCGCACCTCTGCCGTTTTGGGAGACGCTCTCCACCAGTCACCGCATGACCACCGCCCGTACCAATCGGTTGTGGTCAATTTTTCTGTTCGTTTATCAGACATTTATAGAATTAATTATTAAAAATGTCCGTTACACATCGCTTAAAAATTCAAGCTTCGTCTTAGCAGATAACCGGAACCATGAATGTATTTTAAGGGTTATTCGTAACCCCCATTTACCTTTGAGGGGACTTTGAATTGTGTACAACTGTCTTTAGACTGTAACCAGAAGTGCCTATGTGTAACCATTTCTAGCAGGTTTTTTCGTTATCGAACTCGTTTATACCCACATACTAAAAACTGTCCCATCGATTTTAGCCACACTCGCAAAAGTGTGCTAACACAAGCGGAGCATTTCAAGGCATACTAACAGTGTTCAATCGGATAGGAACAAAACAAAAAAGACAACATTCGGAATTTTACAGAAAGTGGGATATAACTTATGTTTAAGAAAGTCATCAAACAAATCGTGATTGTCGCTGCCACCTGTGCCTTAACTTTAACTGGCTTCACCGGTTCCATCAAAGCCGCTTCACTTGCTAAGACGCCGACCTGGGGTAGCTGGAAATCAACCACCATTACTTACAAGTGCGATACGTCCTCTACATATTACCAAGGCATCTGGAAGAAAGCCGTTAAGTCCTGGAACGCCGTGGGTGTCGTTGAATTGACCCCTGCCAAGAGTGGTCAAAAGGCCGACATCACTTTGACTTCTTCCAACTCCCTGAAGACTAAGGGTTCCGACTTAGCCGGTTACACCAACTACTCTTACTACCAAAAGAGCGGTGACAACCAAATCGTTTCCGCCAAGTCCACGTTAAACAAGAAGTTGCTCACCAAGTACAACTACACCACCAAGCAACGCGCCAACGTGGCTACCCATGAAATTGGCCACGCCTTAGGCTTAAGCCACTCCGATTCCGAAGCCAGCGTCATGTACGCTTCCGAACGGTACGCTTCCATTGATTCCCAAGACAAGGTCGCTTTACAACAAGCTTACAACAACTAAGGTTTATCTATCCTATCTGTAAAATCCGAATATAAAACGTAAGCCCCGAATCGCTGGATTCGGGGCTTTTATTTATGTTCTAATCCTTACTAGCGCCCTAATTCTGCATGGATCACCAGCTTAATGTCGCTTAGAACAATAAACCAACGCTATCACAGGACCATTATCGGCCTAAATACCATGCCTTAACCCATTGACCAACATAAATCACCGGCCCCAATAGTATCCAGAGTAACCACCGACAAAAAGCCATCGCCCAGCGTTCAAGCCAGTTGTCCGGTTTGGTGTAATCCCGATCAATCCCCTTCGTATAGCCAATCTTCAGAGCTTCCAGTTCCCAGTTTGTCTTTTTACCATCTCGTGGTATCGATTTAACCGGTCGGGACTGTGGTTTCGGGACGGCCTTCTGCCGAAGATTAACCAATAGCGGAAAGAAAACCAAATAGCTGATCAAGAAATAGGCATTCGCCCAGCTCATACTAAAAACGAGGCTGGCCTCAGTCACCTCAAAATTGGTCACGGCCAAAACTAAACCATACGGCACGAATCCCTTAAGATACGCCATTAGTAAGCTCTTCACTTCTCTTCACACCCCTTTTTTATCAGTATAACTTTATTGACCCCCAATAGACATGGCCCTAGATTCTTCTGTAGAATCAAGATAACAATTCCCATTCCATTATAAAAAGCGTCATCACACCGCAAAAACGATGGGATGACGCTTAATGTCATTCACTTATTTATTTGTAGTTAGGGGCTGCCTTGGTAATCTGAACGTCGTGCGGGTGAGATTCCCGTAAGCCGGCGTTACTGATACGAACAAACTGGGCGTTGTCGATCAGGCCCTGAATGTTGGCACTCCCGGTGTAGCCCATCCCAGAGCGCAGGCCACCGACCATCTGGAAGATGATGTCAGTCACGCTACCCTTGTAGGCCACGCGGGCTTCGATACCTTCTGGAACCAGCTTGTTGGCTTCGTTAACGCTGCCTTGGAAGTAACGGTCCTTAGACCCCTTTTCCATGGCTGCCAAACTGCCCATCCCACGGTAAGACTTGTACTTCTTGCCACCGTCTTCGATGATGTCGCCAGGGGCTTCGTCGGTCCCGGCAAACATGGAACCAAACATCACGGCGTTCCCACCGGCGGCAATCGCCTTGACGATGTCCCCAGAGTACTTCATCCCACCATCGGCAATGATGGGCTTACCAAATTCACGGGCCACAGCGGCGGCATCGTAAACAGCCGTCAGTTGAGGTACCCCAACACCGGCAACCACCCGCGTGGTACAGATGGAACCTGGGCCGATACCCACTTTGACCACGTCAACCCCGGCTTCGAACAGGGCCCGGGTGCCTTCACCCGTAGCGACGTTCCCGGCAATCAACGTTGCGTCTGGTAACTCTTGGCGAATCTGTGCGACCTTCCGCAGGACCCCAGCGGAGTGACCGTGGGCCGTGTCGATGATGATGGCATCGGCACCGGCAGACAGCAGGGCGTGGGCCCGTTCGGAGGTGTCAGACGTGACACCGACCGCAGCGGCGACCAGTAAGTGGTTGTTGGCGTCAACTGCGGCGATGGGGAACTTAGTGGTGTCGTTTTCGATGGCCTTCACGGCAGCCACCATTTCGGCCTGCTTCTCGGTGGTCATGTTTTTATGGATGACCCCTAACCCACCATTTTGCGCCATGGTGGTCGCCATTTCAGTTTCGGTGACCGTGTCCATTGAGGCACTCAGGAACGGAACGTTTAACTTCAAGTTTGGTGCTAACTGGACGCTCAGGTCCACTTCATCCGGCAATACATGACTCTCTGCAGGAATTAACAATACATCATCAAACGTGATTCCTTCTTTAGCAAACTTCGTGTCCCAATTAGACATAACGTTCATCGCTCCTCTGTTTTTTAGTCTCAGGCTCGGTTAGGAATCCTGGGAGATATTGTTTTCTAATGTACCAGCCAAACCTTGTCAGGTCAAGGTTTCTCATCGAACTTTTAGGGTTCGTCTCCCAAACCGTTAAAAGTGTTGGAAATTTTGCGATGCCTTTTACGGAAATAAAAAGAGAGACCAGGGCCGTCCCCACTCTCTCGTGACACGCATTACAAGGTCTTGGTGACCGTTGACGTTGACCGGTGATAACGGCGCCAACCCAGCGTTCCCAGCAGACCCAGCCAACTCAACGCGGCCACCCAGCCACTCAGGATTTGGACGACCGTTGGTTGATAAACGTAGCGAACCTGTGAAGCGCCCGCCGCAACCTTGATGTGCACCACCCCATTAGCGTCCAACGTCGGCGTCTGTTGCCGCCCGTTAACGTAGACGTGATATCCCGCGTAGGCCAGTTCCGGCAGCTTAATGCGCTGCGGTACGGCGCTGGTTAGGTGAAAGCTTAGGCCATTGGCCAGCGATTGTTCAGTCTGCTGCTGTAAGTCCGCCAGCTGTTGCCCGTTGGTCTGGGTATTCATCACCGGTACCGAGTGCGTCCGGACTGCCGCCATTGAGACTTGCCCCCGCTGGGCCACATAGTCCGTGGTGGTATCCGTCGTCGCATTTTGCAGGTAACTGGCATTGGTCACAATTTTGTTCTGGCCCAAACCAACCTGATGGTACAGGCGCTCGCTGGTACCGAGTGCGATGCCCACCACGGCTAGACTCGCCACGGCGACTGTCCAGAACTTACGGTTAAAGGTCCGCGCGTGGGCTAGCAGAATCAGTGAACGCGCCCCCACTAACGCAAGTGGGAAGACCGCCAACGCCAGGAAGCGCCAGGGAAATTGGATGTTGCCCAGGAGTCCCTGGAACAGCTGCCAAGGAAAGAGGTTGGTTCCCAAGAAAATGAAGAACCAACTCAGGCCCAGACAATACCGGTCAAACGCCGTCAACTGTTTCCAGGCAAAGAGTGCCGCCACCGTCAGTAACAACGCAACCACGCCGAAGTTGATCTGGTTGGAGGCCGTCGCGTTGTCCAGCGAGTTACTGAAAAGGTCGCCGAGCTGCGCTGCACTCTGGGCCAGACTGTACTGGGCGACTCCCAGCTTACCCACGTGCACCAGTTGTTCGGCCAACGGTCCCAGGAACCCGGCTGAGAGTCCCACCGCCAGCACCGTGGCAAATCCCAGATTTCGCAGTCGCCGCCACGGCTCGGTCCGGGATAGTCCCCACATACTGAGCATGACCACCACGCCCACGGCGCTTAACGCCAACGAAATCACGTGGGTCAGGGCAATCAACGCCATCCCGATGGCCAGCCAGTACCATTTGCGATAATCGCCCACGGTCAGACAATAGAGACCGTAGAAAACGATAGGCAGAAAAGTGAAGACGATGCCCTCCGCTAGCGCCCCCCGAACGAAGAAGTCTAGAAAACGGTACTGGGCGAAGCTGTAGATAACAGCGACCAGGAAAGCCTGACCGCGGCTCTGCAAGAGTTGGTACGCCACGACGGCGGCAATCCCGAGGGTCGCAAAATTCAGGAAAACCAAGAAGACGTAATACCCACCGATCCCCGGAGCCACTGCCTGGAGCCAGGCCGCTGGAATCAAGGCCGTTGCCGGGTAAAAGAGGTTGATGGGATACCCCCAGGCGCTGAACGCCCCGGTCGCCACGGCCGGAATCTGAAACCAGTTGCCGCTGGCCTTGAATGCCGCGGTCAACCCCTGAATCCGGTTCAGGTGGAAGGCCAGGTCATCCCCCACGTACAGCTTGCCTGAGAATCCCCAGGGTAAAATCCATAAAATACTCAGTAGTAGGAAGGTCACTCCCTCAACCTGCCACCAATACCGGGTTAAAAACCCGCGTAATCGTTCTCCCATTGTTAAAACTCCCCCCGTGTCCCCTTAAACTCTAATCCGCTGATTTTCGCTGAAATAACCAGTAACTCACGTTGACGTTCTCGAAACTCTGGGTGTGGACCGCGACCAACCGGTAATTACGGTAGAGTAGCCCACTCATCCGGGCCGTTCCCGGGTTCAGGTTGCCGCCCGAAATCTGACCGACCTGGTATTGGTTCCCCCGCCAAGTCGCCGGCCGTTTCCCCAACGGCGTGTTCAGGACCACCCACTCGACGCGTCGCTGCCGAATAGCCGCCAATTGCGTGTTAAGAATAGTTGGGTCGCTTTGAGTCGGAATGTTGTAGTTTTGGAAATAGTACAGCGTTGGTACGGCACCAGCCGCGGTATAAAAGCCCATGTCAATCGAGCCGTAGTTCAGTAGTGTGATTTTCCCGTGGGTCCGCTGGCGCATGATGTTCCCAAATTCCGTTTGGGCCGGTTCCTGGGGCCGCTTGGTATGCAAGTCCGTGACGGACGCGTTATTGGGAAACAACCGTGAGCTGGTGAAGTTATTGTTGACGCCGAGGACCAGGAAAAAGCTCATCAGAATCGCCGTCAGAATCGTCAACGTATCGTCATCCTTTTTGATGGTGCGCCGGTTAAAGCAGAACTTGCAGAAGTAAACGAACGGCAAGACAAAAAACGGGAAGTAAATCAGCTGGTAATACTGAAAGACGTTACCGCTACTGTACCCGTACAGCGCCAGGATGTCGTTACTGAGAAAGACCACCAGGTACAAGACCCGCGCGAAGTTGTCCTTTAAAACGTCGTGCCGGAAGATAATCACCAGCGTCCCCAAAAGGCCCAAGGTAAAGAATACCACACCCGATAGGAAGAAACTGGCCAGTAAGCTAGTAGATTGCACCAGGTTAGAGAAAAACGAGACCGACGACGTCAGATAAACATGGGTGTTGAAGAAGAAGTAAACGTAAAGAAAGCTCCGCATCGCGTGATTCAGCCAGAAATACAGTAACCACGGCACCGTTGCCAGCAGAAAGCCCCCGGCACTCCACACCACTACCCGGCGCAACGTGGCCCACTCTCGCTGCTTGATCAGATAGACGCCGATGAAGAGGTAAAAGGCAATCCACGAACCTAATAACGTGTATTTGGATAAGAATTCAACCCCCACAAACACCCCCTGAGCGAAGAACCACCACGAACTCACGTGGAAGCGCCGTTCAGCCAGCAGTAGGATGAGGTAAATGAGCGATAAAATCAACGGCAGTGCAAAGAATTCTGCAGTGTCCCCGTAGTCGTAGTACGGGTGGTAGAGAAACAGGGCTGGTGACAGAATGCCAACCAGCAGCGCCTGCGGTTGCCGTAGAATCCGAGTCGCGATGCGGTAGCTCAGAAACATTGACGCCACCAGTGTCACGACCTCCCAGAGGTAGACCAGGAAGAAGCTCCGCGACGAGACCAAGTAGGCCAACCCGTGGAGTAAGTAGATGTATGGGCCCTTCTGCTCGAAGATGTCCCGGTACAGGACCTTGCCGTTCATCATGGCCTTGCCGACACTGAAGAAGGCGTTATTGTCCGGTGAATAGTCAAAGTAAAAAGCTGGCGACGTGTACGAACAGACCAACATGATAGCGACCCCCATCATGCTGAATAGTGCCAAATACTGGAGCTCACGCTGATGATGCTGAAACCATGCTTTAAAGGCCACGGGCCCTCCCCCACTTTCTTGTTGAAATCCCCCTAGTCATTGGGGCGATTATAGGGTCAGTGGCTAAGCGGCGACAACAATTTAGCCAAACAAAAAAGGCGATCACACGATCACCTTAATAACCACAAACTCGCGATTGCCACTTATTCAACGTCTAAAAAATAGTTTCCTTAACGGTGTACGGCTTGAAGCCTTTCCGTGAGACGGTGACGTCAAAGTACTTGCCACCCCGGTCGAGCTTAAAGGCCTGCTTGCGCGTCAAGCGAATGTCGAACTTACCGCTACGGCGAACGTCAAACTTCTTGACGACCTGCCCGCGGCGATTCCGTAACGTAACGACTTCGCCTTTGCGACCTTTGCCGAAGCGAACCACCCGAGCATCCTTGCGGTAACGTAACTCGCTGACCCGAGCTTTCCGGGCAACGGTCCGCTTAGCAGTCGCTCGACGGCGCTTAGTCGCCACTCGCTTAGACTTCTTCGCTCGCCGTGGCGTCTTGCGACTCGCGGTTGGTGCGGCCGTGCTACTGCTGCTGGCGCTGGCAACACTACTACTGCTATCGGAGCTTGCTACGGCCACGTAATCCGTGTTGGCCGGTGTTGTGTCCGTATCCCCAGTTGAAACACTGCTACTCCGGGTGCCACTGGCAGCCGTCGCCGCGTTGCCATCGGCCCGCGCGGACGTTGCGGCAAATCCCCCTAAAGATAAGGCTGCGATGAGGGCAGCTGCGTATCCTAAGATTCTGTTCATAAAAACTCCCCCTAAGTTAAAACCATTTAAAATCGGACGGCCGCTGATTTCCGGCTATCTTCAAGGCCCCATTCTAGGAACCGACCCGGCCGCTGTCAAGAATGCACGGTTTTATGAAAGCTAACCTTCCTAATTTCAAAATATCATTAGCATTAACCTTTTAGCGACATGATATCCCAACTCCTTGGCATACTAAAAAGTAGTGCGAGAAGGATAGACCATTCTCGCACTACTCTAATTTATCAACGACTACCTAATTACTTGGAGATTTTAGCCGTAATGGTGTAGGTCTTGTAACCCTTTTGGGCAACGGAAGCCTTGAAGGACTTGGCGTTCTTCTTGTTCAACTTCTTAACCTGCTTCTTGCTTAATTTAACGGTGAACTTGCCGTTCTTCTTAACGGAGTAGCTCTTGACCGTTTGCTTCTTGTTGTTCTTCAGCGTGACCTTAGAACCCTTACGGCCTTTATTGAAGACAACCTTCTTGGCGTTCTTCCGGTACTTCTTGGCGAGCTTGATTTGGCTCTTCTTAGCGACCTTCTTGGTTGCCTTCTTCGCTGGTGCCTTGACGCTAGAAGATGACGTTGCCACCCCACTCACACCACTGGCACTGGTTGCGACGGCATTGCCACCGGCAGCGTTAGCCGTGGTCGCAATGGCCCCACCGAACGTTAAAACAGCAACTAAAGCTAAAACATAACTAAATACTTTTTTCATGGTTCCAAAATCCCCCTACAGACGAATCTGTTATTTTGGGATTGCTTAATTAATTTCTTAACCAAACAATTCACCTACTTATTCTAGGTGCTTGGGTAACCGGTGTCAAGGCTACACGGTTGCAAAGTATCGTTATTTTCAGGTTCTTTAACCTTGCTGAAAATCAGGCGTTCACCCAGCAAGCGCGTCCCGAACTTCGGTCGCTTTTCCCGGTTCCCCGGCCGCTACTTTCGCTGGAATAACCAGTAAGTCACGTTGGTGTTCTCAAACCGCTGGCTATGCTTGGCAACTCGCCGATAATTATGATACAACGACTTCGCAATCCCGGCCGTTCCCGGATTCAAGTTTCCGTTACCGATTCGGCCATGATTGTGGGCCCGCCAGCCCCGCACGCTGCGTCCCGACGGCGTGTTCAGGACCACCCATTCGACCCGTTTCTGGGCAATCGCTCGCTTTTGATCCCGTAAAATCTGGGGTGCGGCGGACTGCGGGACGTTATAGTTCTGGAAATAGTATTCACTGGGAACCGCACCAGAACTGGTGTAGAAACCCATATCGATTGACCCATAGTTTAGCAACGTCATCGGTTGATCTGCCGGTGTCTTGGACCGCATCAGCTGGCCAAAAATCGTCTGGGCCGGCCGCTGTGGCTTACGCGTATGGGATAACGTGACCGAGGCGTTGTTGGGGAAGAGTCGCGACTCCTCAACGTTATCGTTGACCCCCAGGACCAGAAACAGGCTCAGGATGATGGTACCCAAGATAACGAACGCATCGTCGTAGGTTCTCAGGTTCGCCCGCCGGAACAAGCGCCCCAGGAAATAGACGAATGGCACCACAAAAAAGGGAAAATAGGCTAACTGATAATACTGGTAGACCGTATTGGTCTGATAGCCATATACCGCGAATAAGTCACCCAAGAGGAAGGTCACCAAGTACAGTGCCTTGGTGAAGCGACGTTGGAGAATATCCGTCCGGTACAAGATAATCAAAGTTCCAACCAACCCCAGGACGAAGAATAGAACGTCCCCTAGGTAAAATTGCGCGAGTAAAATCGCGGACTGAATCAGTTTGGAAAAGGCCGAGACCGTCGACGCCACGTAGGCGTGGGTGTTGAACACGATATAGACCCGAAAAAAGGCCGTCAGTGCGTGATTCATTAAAAAGTAAATCAGCCAAGGGAGTACGGCTACCAGAAAGCCTGCCCCGCTGGTCAAAATAACGCGTCGGAGTATCAGCCAATTTCGCTTCACCGCTAAGTAGATTCCTAGGACCAGGTAAAAGGCAATCCAGGCACCCAACAGGGTATACTTCGACAGAAACACGACGCCCACGAATAGGCCCTGACTGAAGAACCACCAGCGATTGACCCGCATCCCCCGTTGATCCAGCAATACAATCAAGTACACCAACGATAGCAACAACGGCACCACAAAAAACTCGACCGTATCTCCGTAATCGTAATAGGGGTGGTACAAAAACAGTACCGGTGACAGCAGGGCTGCCACGAAGCTCCCCAACTCCGTGAGGCGTAACCGTCGTGCCAAATAATAGGTCAGCGTCATGGCCGCGACCAACGCAATGATCTCCATCACGAAGATAAAAATGAAGCTTCGCTGGGCCACCAGGTAGGCCAGCCCGTGCAAGAAGTACACGTACGGCCCCTTCTGCTCAAAGATGTCCCGGTACGGCACAATGCCGTGCATCATGGCCTTTCCCACGGTGAAGAAAGCGTTGTTGTCCGGTGAATAATCAAAATAAAACGCGGGTGAGGTGTATGAACAAAACGCCATCAGAACACACCCGACGATGGCCAGCAACCCAATATATTGTGCATCGTGGCTACCAAACCAAAGTCTTAATTTCTCTCTCAAATCTGTATTCCCCCTTGTCTCGAACCCCAAACGTTACGTTGCCGCAACGAATAAAACCATTAATAAGTCTCCCTTAAAACGAGTTCGAGTACAAGAGTAAATCCAAAAATACCGGTAACTTCTATCCCTTCACGGTAGCCCGCGCCGTATCCGCGGCCGTAACCACCGTGAAGTCGGGCCACCGTCCTCGTGATTTCTGAATTTTCAAGACCCTCTCAGTATACCAAGTCCCCCGTCCCGATGCGCGTCACAACCCTTGCCAGCGACCAAGTTGCAATAAGCTTGTTTATGGAAACGGGCCCAACAAAAAGGAGCCTCGCCCAACGACGACGCCCCCGTTTGTATCCGAGCTGATAACAGCCTTACTTGAAGATTAAGTACTTGATGGTGTAGGTCTTGAAGCCCTTCTGAGAAACCGTGAAGGTAAAGTTCTTGCCGAACTTGCTTAACTTCAAAGCGGCCTTCTTGCTAAGTTTGATACTGAAGCGGCCGCTCTTCTTAACGCTAAACTTCTCGACGAACTGGCCCTTGCGGTTCCGCAGAACCACGCTGGCACCCTTGCGGCCCTTCTGGAACAGAATCACCGTGCTGTTCTTCCGGTAGTGCTTCTCCCCACGCATCTTCTTGCCATTAGCAACTACCTTACCAGGCTTCTTGCTTGGTTTTTCGGGCTTGGTTGGCGCTACTGACGACGAAGATGCAGAACTACTGCTGCTGGCAGAACTCTCGCTGGATGAAGATGCAACACTGGATGAGTCGGTATTCGGTACAACCAGGGTACCGGTAGCCCCACCGCCTTGCGGCTCGTTGGCGTCGGTATCCGTACGAGGAGACCCCGTAACGGCTTGACCACTCCCAGCATTGGCAGCGCCGCCATCAGCGTTGGCCGTCGTGGCTGCTGCACCAGCCAACGATAAGGCGGCGACTAAGCCTAAAACATAACCTAAAACACGTTTCATGAAAACTCCCCCTAAAAATGAATTCATAGCCGAACCAGCATGACGCCCGGCTATCTGACCACCATTCTAGGAACCGTTTGGAAGCAAGTCAAGAACCGAAAAAATTGAAAAGCGGCCACCGTTTTCAACCGAAGCCTAGGCGCCCGGCAGCCCTTGCAGCATCAGGGATACCGCCCACAGCCATTTTGTCTAGTCTAACGTCGGCGAGCTAATTATATGATGAACCGTTTCAGCCCATTTTTCGTAAGTTGTGACTGCCCGTCAAGCTGACTAATCACTAATCGAAAGCACCGTTTAACCCTAAAAAAATGACGCCCACCCAGTGGTGAACGCCATCGTTGTTTGCTGTAAATTTAACCGAAGAAGCCACCACGAATGTGATAGCGCCGCCGGACCCACATCATCGCGGCCAGGGATACGACCCCGACGATGATACTTGGCCATGGCATCAACACAGGGTTGACCACGGCTGGCAAGGCTTGTGCCAGGTAGAACATCGCCATCCAGACCAGGAAGCCTAAGATGACTAACGTCACTCGAATCCAACCATTGTACTTGTGCTTGATTTTAGGATCAAACAACCGCGGCATGATTGGCAGGATGAACCCGGCCACCAGCGCACTGATCAAGATTGCCGTAATCCCCACGGGTTGGCTTGTCTTCAGCAGTTTTGGTGAGAACAGGTACATAATCCCGAACATCAAGTTAAAGATCATGAAGAAGGTCAGGGCGTTGTACACCATGTTGGGCCAGTAGTTTGGTCCCCCAATGATAGCTTCGTCCTTTTGGGGCCCTTCAACCACGTACTTCACGCGGTCGTCAATGTCACCGTACAGGTTCTTGGCAGTCCGGCCACTCTTCTGGCCCTCGACCAATTCGTTGACCATGTCCTGAACCGCGGCGGCCTTCTTCTCGGCACTCAGCTTCGTAGGTTCCAGGGCCTTGTTAAAGCGGTACATGTACTCGGCGTTCCGCTTAGTCAGTCCCAAGTTGTCGAAGGCTGCCCGTTCGTTCGATGCAACGTTGTTGCGCTTCTGACGCACCCCCGCGTTACGGGGCTGCTGCTTATTATCACTCATTAATCTGGTTCCCTTCTAAACGTTGAAGCGGAATTCGACGATGTCGCCGTCTTCCATCACGTAGTCTTTCCCCTCGACCCGCAGCTTACCGGCTTCCTTAACGGCAGCTTCGGTCTTGTATTCGTCCAGTGCATCAAAGGCCATAACTTCGGCCCGGATGAATCCCCGTTCGAAGTCGGAGTGAATGATACCGGCCGCTTGAGGCGCCTTAGTACCGGCCTTGTAGGTCCAAGCCCGGGTCTCCTTACCGCCAGCCGTAAAGAAGGTTTCCAGGCCTAAGAGGTGGTAAGAGGCCCGAATAAGACGGTTCAAACCGGGTTCCTCAACCCCTTCGGCTTCGAGGAAGTCCTTCTTTTCGTCATCGTCGAGTTCGGCGATTTCTTCTTCGGCTTCAGCGGCCACGGCGATGGCTTCGGCGCCTTCCTTGGCGGCGTAGTCCTCGATGGTCTTGAAGTACTTGGAGTTCTCGGGGTCGGCCATGTCGTCTTCAGCAATGTTGGCCACGTAAAGTACGGGCTTGCTAGTCAGCAAGAACAGCCCCTTGACGATCTTTTGTTCCTCTTCGTCGAAGTCCAGAGAACGCACCGCGCCGCCCTGTTCGAGGACGGGTTGAATCTTTTGGAGCACGGCCAATTCGGCCTTGGCTTCCTTGTCGCTCCCCTTAGCCGCCCGTTCAACCTTGGCCAAGCGCTTGTTCACGGCGTCCAGGTCGGACAAGCCGAGTTCCAGGTTGATGGTCTCAATATCTTCGATGGGGTCGATCTTCCCGGAAACGTGGGTGATGTTGTCGTCATCGAAGGCCCGTACCACGTGCACAATGGCGTCGACTTGGCGAATGTTTTCCAGGAACTGGTTCCCCAGCCCTTCACCCTTGCTGGCACCCTTCACGATACCGGCGATATCGGTAAATTCGAAGGTGGTTGGGACGACCTTCTTGGCTGGAATCAACTCTTGAATCCGGTCCAACCGCTTGTCTGGTACTTCCACCATGCCGACGTTGGGGTCGATCGTGGCGAACGGGTAGTTGGCCATTTCGGCACCGGCATTGGTAATCGCGTTAAATAACGTTGACTTTCCGACGTTGGGCAACCCAACGATCCCTGCAGTTAATGACATAACACTTATTCACTCTTTTCTGAATTTTCGGCATCGGCCTTACGGACCAATACCTTCTTTAGTTTCTTCTCAAATTCGCGCCGCGACAGCATGACCACGTGACCGCAGTTGGTACACTTGATCTTGATGTCTGCGCCCATCCGGGTGATTTCCCAGCGGTTGGCGCCACATGGGTGCGGCTTCTTCATTTCTACCAAATCGCCTAAATCGTACATGGTCATCCTCCTCAGTTAATCCGCTTGAATGTCTAACATCTTCAAAATGCGGTTCAGGTCGTCGTTCGAGAGGTACTCGATCTCGATGCGGCCCTGATGGTCCTCCGCGTTGCTTTCGTTGATGGAGACCTGCGTGCCAAAGTGTTCCTGGAGCTGGTTCTCCGTCGACCGCAAGAACGGCGACTTCTTCTTCGCCGGCTTCTTGGCTTGCTTCTTGGCCGCGCCGTTCAGCTTGCCGACCTCGGCCTCCAAGGCCCGCACGGTCATCCCCTCGGACGTCGCGCGCTTGGCCAGGGCCACCAACTTGGTCTTATCCTTCAAGGACAACAGGGTCCGGGCCTGCCCCATCGACAACTGGTTGTGCTGCAGCATGTCCTTGACCAGCTTAGGCAAACCGAGTAGACGCAGGTAGTTGGCGATATACGGCCGACTCTTGCCCAGTCGTTCGGAGACCTGGGCCTGCGTCAAGGTCAGCTTGGTCATCAGGGTATCGTAGGCTTCGGCCTCTTCCAGGGGCGTCAGGTCCTCGCGTTGCAGGTTTTCCAACACGGCGATCTCCATCATCTGCTCTTCACTGATATCTCGGATGATGCCCGGAATGGTGGTCTTACCGGCCAGCTTAGAGGCCCGGTACCGCCGCTCGCCCGCGAGGATTTCGTAACGGTCCAACTGCTTGTCGGGTTGCCGCACGATGATGGGCTGGAACACGCCGGTCTTCTTGATGGACGCGGCCAGGTCGGCCAGGCCCTTCTGGTCAAACTTCTGACGGGGCTGGTACGGGTTGGGGCGAATGTCGGCCAGGGTCAGGTCGACCACGGTCTCTTCACCGGTATCCACGCCATTTTCAGCGAACAACGCGTCGATCCCGCGCCCTAAACTTTTCTCTTTCTTACTTGCCATGGGCAGCTAGCACTTCCTTTGCGAGTTCAGTGTAGACCTCCGCACCCTTCGATTTCGGTGCGTAATCAATAATTGGCATCCCGTGACTTGGCGCCTCCGCTAACTGGACGTTGCGCGGAATAATCGTGGCGTAGACCTTGTTTTGGAAATACTTCTTAACTTCTTCGTTGACCTGCTTACCCAGGTTAGTCCGGGCATCGTAAAGCGTCAACAGCACGCCTTCGATTTTGAGGTCGCGGTTAAAATGCTTCTGGACCAGCTTGACCGTGTTCAACAACTGGGTCAGCCCTTCCAACGCATAGTATTCACTCTGGACCGGAATCAGAATCGAATCCGCCGCAGTGAACGCGTTGATGGTCAGTAACCCTAACGATGGTGGGCAGTCGATCAGGATGTAATCGTACTGGTCACGAACGTCGTCTAAGGCGGCCTTCAGGCGGGTCTCCCGCGCCATCATGGGCGTCAGTTCGATTTCGGCACCAGAAAGCTGAATCGTGGCGGGAACGATGTCCAATCCAGGGTGTTGCGTGTGAATCACGGCATCTTGAATGGGAATTTCGTTCACCAGAACGTCATAAATCTCTTGCTGAATCGTAGCCTTTTGAACGCCAACGCCACTGGTCGCGTTCCCCTGGGCATCCGTATCGACCAGTAAGACTTGCTTACCGGCCGACGCTAATGCGGCACCCAAGTTCACACCAGTGGTCGTCTTCCCGACGCCCCCTTTTTGATTGGCTAATGCGATGATATAGCCCATACTTCGTTCCACCTCTAGCTTTCTTTTGGAATGTCAATGATGATGCGGTAATGGTCGGCCGTTTCTTCTTCCTTAGTCGTGAGCGGCAGGCCCGCGTCGGTCACCATCTTGACCGACTGGCGAATCGTGTTGACCGCCACACGGGTGTCGCCATTAACGCCCTGCTTGGTCACCTTACGGCGGCGCTTAGGCTGCGGCGTCTGCGCTTCGATCAACGCTTCCGTCTCCTTGACTGTCAGCTGGCGGTCAATCACCTGATGCAAAATGGTGGCCTGTTGGGCATCCGCTAACTTGAGCAGCGCCCGGCCGTGCCGCTCGGTGATCTGCCGGTTCAAAATGGCGTCGCGGACCGGCTTGGTCAGCTTCAGGAGTCGCAATTTATTGGCGACGAAACCCTGGCTTTTACCGATGCCCTGCGCCAATTGTGACTGGGTCAGGTGGTTCAACGCCATCAGCTGTTGGTAGGCCGTGGCCTCTTCGACGGCCGTAAGTTCCTCGCGTTGCAGGTTCTCAATCAGTGCCATCGAGGCGGTCTCGTCATCGTTGAAATCTTCGATGATGGCGGGGACCTCGGTCCACTTTAGCGACGAGATGGCGCGAAAACGGCGTTCGCCGGCGATAATCTCGTAATGGTCCGGTTCGTATTGACGAAGCACGATGGGTTGTAACAACCCGTGCTCATCAATCGTCTGGGCCAATTGCGTGATGGCCGTGGCGTCGAACCGTTGCCGCGGTTGGAACCGGTTCGGAATGATCTGGGCGACCGGAATCATCACCACGTTTTGTTTCACGGGATGGGCTGGCCGTGCCGCCTTATCCCGATTATTTCCAAATAATGAAAATGGCAAAATGACTTACCTCCATCCCATTAATCTTCTAACGGTTCCCGATTAGGGGTGCCGGCTTTGCGTGGGTAACGCTTCGGCGTGTGCTTGAGCTTGTCGATGACCACGATGTGCCGTGGGTCGTTCGAGACCGGCAGCTCAAAGGCGTGGTCGGCACTCAGCTTCCCACCTAACGTGGCAATGGCCTTGTGGCTCACAGCCAACTCGTCGGCCGTCTTGGACGCCTTAAGTGCCACGAACTGGCCACCCACCTTGGTCAACGGCAGGCAAAGTTCGCTGAGCACGGACATCCGGGCAACGGCCCGCGCCGTGACCAGGTCGTAGGCTTCCCGACCAGGTGCTCGCTTGCCGCCGAATTCCTCGGCCCGAGCGTGATGAAAGGCCACACCGGACAGGTTCAGCTTAGCGGCCAACTCGTTTAGGAACGTAATTCGCTTATTCAGCGAATCAACGATGGTCACCTGAAGCTGTGGGAAAACGATCTTCAATGGTAACGACGGGAAGCCGGCCCCGGCGCCGACGTCACACAACGTCAGCGGTTGGTCCCGGAGTGCTGGTAAATAAAACGCCGGCGTCAGCGAGTCATAAAAATGCTTAAGGTAGACTTCGGCTTCGTCCGTAATGGTCGTTAGATTTACGTGCTCGTTGGTCGCTACCAAGAATTGATAGTACGTCGCAAATTGCTGTTCCTGGGTCGGCGTTAAGTCGATGCCCTGGGCAGCCAATGCGGTCCGAAAGGCTTCTGGATTCATGTTATCCTCCTTGTGAAACACAAATGTTTCACGTTTGGTTATACTTTACCGTACTTATGGTCGAAACGCAACCGGTCTGGCGGTCCGCGTTGACATCGTTTCCTATTATACCGAAAACTAGGGACACATGAAACGCCTTGACCACGAAAAAACTACGGTCGGCAGATTCCCGACCGTAGTTTTACTGTTTTCTTGAAATGCCGTCCTATGATGACGCTACTCGGCGCTGCCGCTCGACCCAATCACCGTTCGCGGATAAGCCTGGGACGGTGCTTGGCAAATCCGGTGTTGCCGACCGCTATTGTGGTCAGAACCTGCGGGTCAAAGCTCAGCAGGCGGGTGGTCACGCTGGCCACACCGCGCTGAATCGTGATGACGTTATAGCTGGTCGCGGCATGCACCTCGTGCTGATGCGAATCCTGACAATCGACGTAAACGCTGGCCCCGCCGGCAACCGTCACCGGTAGTGTATTATCGACCAGGTAATTGGCCGCAAAGTTGAGGTGCCCGGCAAAGATGCCGCCAATGTTATGACCGTGGAGAATCGCTAACAACTCGTGATTGTTCTGCAGGAGCGTATAGCGCATCTCTCGCAAGGCTGGCGCGTCGAGCGGATGGTGCAGGAAAAGAAAGGCCCGCCGCCGTGGCGCCAAGTGAAGGTTCTTGTTAAGCCAGTCCAGTTGTTCACGCTCCAACCACCCGGCGGTGCGTCGGGTGCGCCACTTGGTATCCAAGAAATAAAAATCCATGTTCTGATAAATCTGTTTATACGCATAATAAGCGGCCTCGTGCTCTAGAAAGCCGACATTAAAGGCCTCACGATTATCCGCATCCCCCAGGATGACCCGAATGGGCGCTTGGAGGCGCTGTTCTTGTTGGTGTAGGTAGGCCCGGAGCCACCGATAATCTTCCGGCCGGCCGTTTTGAAAAAGATCGCCACTGATGACCACGAGGTCCGGTGAGAGCTGATGGGCCAACACGTCATCAAAAATGGCCTGCAACTGTGGTGGAATCGGTGGTTCGGCCCCACTAGGTAAGGGTTGCAGCTGAATATCAGATAGTTGAATCACTGTAAACTTGTTCATGAATCGCCTGGTCCCCCCATCGAAGAAAGATAACGGTCGTCGTGTTTCCCCCGAACGACCGTTCAGCTGACCTATCGGTGAAGCTACCTCCAAGCATAGCGGAATTGTGTAAATTATTTGTATGGTCTATGTCAACATCGTGTAAAGTTTCCACAAAAATCAGCAAAAGAACTCGTAACTTGCCTCACCCACTGATCGGATTAGTTTCCAGGCGCGATGGCTCACCCCACCTTTAGGGGTAGAACACGAGGACAACCAGTAGCCACCCCAATCCGATGATGGTTACCAGGGTTAATAACAAAATAATTTGTTGGCGGTCCGTCAACTTACGCATAGTGATTCCTCTCTTACCGAAAATACCGCCAATCAGCCGATTGCGTTGTTACGACGCACAGCTGGCGACGGTCGCCTCGGCATGATGATTGACCCGTGGCTTAACCAAAGCCGCAGGTAAACTTATCTTTAACGTTAAAACCGGCGTTCTCAGAGCCGTATCGGTCGGCTGATGGTTGGATACGCCACCGGCCGACCAACTTAGCGTGTTCTTCAAGAATTACCTACCACCAGAATACCCAGGATTTCCGAGCCATGCAAGTCCCAGATTTCCATTCTTTTCCCGGTGTGGAGAATGCTGGTACTCAAACAATTATTGACCCCGTCGATTGGTGTAAATGACCACGAATAGGCCACGTCATCCACCAAATAACTGACTAAGATGACGAACCGTTCGACCGCTCAAAAATCAAAAAATCGTACCGCTGCTCCTCACCGGAAGCAACGGTACGATTAGAAAGTAGCATCATTTGTGGTGTTCTGGCTTATAGAACCAGAGCATGGGTAACCAGGACAAGATCAGCAAAATCAACGTATCAGTTTGCATGACGGACATTTTGACCCACTCCTCCCCGATTACCCATAGAGTAGCACCCCCATGTCGCGTTACCGTATCGAACGTGTGTTGGTTGTGTAAAGATTGGGACACGCACAAAAGGCTCCCAATCCAAAACCAGGATTGAAAGCCCTTTGACGTTACTTGGCGGCAACCGTGCCGAAACGTGATTCTGCGGGCAGTCGATTCCGCTTAACCCCATAAGCTACCTAATCCAAGTTCAGGATTAGCCAGCTTATGACGTTAATGCTCGTCGACTAAGCGCCCACGTCATCACTCTTTAAACTACATCTTAATATTCTTAACTTCTTCCATGAACCAGTCGTTGAAGGCTTGGGCGTCGATGTCGACAGACACCTTAGCGTTGGTCTTGCCGTTGTGGTAAGCCCCACGGATATCGCCGACCGTTTCACCGATGGCTGGGCCATCTGTAACCACGTCAACCCACATATCTTGGGTCTTGATGGCTTCTGGGTGGAGCAGGTAGAAGATGGTGTTCACATCGTGCATCGCACTACCTTGGTCGTTGTGGTCGCCATCGTTGATGATGATGTCATGCAACATCTGACCAGCTTCGTTCAAGTGTTGTAACTTGTCGATGTTTTCGTTGGTCAGCAGCGCCTTCATGGTGATATCCAGACCAACCATGACGATTGGAATACCAGACTTGTACACGATAGCGGCAGCATCTGGGTCGGTGAAGACGTTAAATTCAGCGGCACTTGTCATGTTCCCTAAGCCCAAGGCACCACCCATGGCCACGATCCGGTCGATGTGGCTCTTAACTTCTGGGTATTCCGAGAAGAGTAAGGCGATGTTGGTGTAAGAACCCGTTGGGACCAGGGTGATTGGGTCGGTGCTAGCCATGATTTCGTCATGTAAGGCTTCCACGGCCGTCTTGTTTAAGGGCTTTGGTAAGTCGGTTGGGAAATCGTAACCAGGCATTCCAGATTCACCGTGGATCCGTGCAGCATCTTCAAAGTCCTTGAACAGAGGTTGTTCGGCACCAGCAGCAACCGGAATGTCGGTGTTAAAGAAACGCATAATCTTCAAAGCGTTCTTAGTGGTCTTGTCGACCGTCACGTTACCAGCAACCGTGGTGACCAACTTCAAGTCGATCTTTGGGTCGTTAATCGCCATGGTCAAAGCAGCTGCATCGTCAATCCCAGGGTCGGTGTCCATCAAAATTTTAATTGTCATTGTAAGTTCCTCCTAAAGTATATTAAAAATCAGAATTATTCGTAACCGCTTACGATAAAACCTAAAAGCAAGTCCCTACTACAACAGGGCACTAAAGATCAAGTCGAGTAGGAACAATACGCCGAGCAGGTAAACTGGCCAAGTCAGTTCTTTTCCTCGCCCTAACGCAAGCTTCATGACTGGGTACGCCACGAATCCGAACGCAAGCCCAGTTGAAATACTATTGGTGAATGGAATCAGCACGATGATTAAAAACGCAGGAAACCATTCGGAGAAGTCCGTCATTTTGATACCATCAATGGCGGCCATCATCAAGGCACCCGTGATAATGATGACGGGTGCAATCGCTGCGGATGGCACGTAGGCCAACAGTGGGACAAAAATCAGCGACAGGGCGAACAGTACGGCGGCAGTTAACGCCATCAAACCGGTCCGACCACCACTCTCGATTCCCGAGGCACTCTCGGCCGCGGCAACCGTAGGACTGGTGCCCATAAACCCGGAGATAAACGTGGTCACCGCGCTACCCTCAAAGGTCTTCTTGAACTTCTTCTTGTTCGGCAGCAACCCCTGGAGCAGCCCCATCGACTCGAAGACCAGAATCATGGTCATTGAGAAGGCTGCTAGGATGAACGGCGTAGTGGCCCAGTGCGAAAAGTCGTTTTGGAACACGATTTTGTGGTACTGGCCCAGCCGTGCCAGGTTCACATCGGGTGTGCCACTGTCCTTAACGCCCAAGAAGAACGCAATTAGACTGGTGGCCACGATGCCGATGAAGAAGTTTCCTTTAATCTTGCGCAGATACAGAATCAAGCTCAAGACCAGACCAAACAACGCGAGTAATGGCGTTGGTTTGGTTAAATCGCCCAACACGATCAGCGACGATTTACCAGCAACAATCAGGCCCGCTTTCTCCAGGCCGATTTCGACCAGGAAGAGCCCAATCCCCGCCGTAATCCCGCTCTTCAGCGATTCAGGAATCGCCTCGGAGAGAATCGTGGAGACCTTGGTGAAAGCAATCACCATGTAGACAAAGCTGGCGACCGCCGCAATCCCTAACGCTTCACGCCAATCCAAGCCCATGTTCACGACAATGGTGTAGGTGAAGAAGGCGTTGACCCCCATTCCCGGCGTCAAAATGATGGGTGCGTTGGACCAAAAGGCCATAATCAGGCACCCGACCACGGACGAGAGGATGGTGGCGAAGACGCTTAGGTCTGCGGGAATCCCGGCATCCTTTAAGATAACCGGATTCACAATAATAATGTAGGAGATGGCGAAGAAACCCGTCACGCCCGCGATTATTTCGTTGCGAACGATATCTTTATGATGCCAGACTTCCCGTAACGGCATGTCATTGGCTAAGTCTTCCGATGTTTTGATTTCTTCCATCTGAGTTGGTTGCTTTTCCATAAAATTCCCTAGCTTTCAATGCGTTTAACTCCAACGCACAGACTTCACGGGCATTGCAACCGGGTGGTCTCACGCACCCGGCTGGGTTTCACTCCCCGTCTAGGAAGGTCGGCACCCGTATAACCGTTTTTTAACGCGTGTGTTATGCACACACACTTAGAAGGTCCATCGGTGACTTCCAACTCACTTGTTTATTGTAGCCTCTAGATGACAACCCAATAAACAACTAAGAATTTTATTACAACGTTGCATCAGTGGTCGACCGTTGCCGGCAGGCTGGCGTCGAACGGGTGCCCAGCCGTGAAGTTATGCTTAGTCGGCGTTTTTGGCCGGCTTAGCATAAGACCGAGCTTTGAGACTTACGCTTCTTGTAAGGCTCAAAGTCGCGTCCACGGCGAACACGTGCCCGAGCGACGTCAGCCTGCCTACGCATCAGCTGCCACTCTATCGATCCGAAACCCATTAGACACAGATAGCCCAGAAGCCAACGCCTCTGGGCTATCCACGTCTGACTTCAAATCAGTTGTGGAACGGAATTACCAAACGAACAGACCAACGAGTCCGGCAGATAGCAAGGAAACCAGAATCCCGGAAAGTAACATGTAACCCACGTTCTTGGAAATTAAATCGTTGTTTTCTTGGTCGACGATACCCTTGAAGGCACCGATAATCATCCCAGTCGTTGAGAAGTTCGCGAAGGAAGTTAAGAAAACAGTTAAGATGGCACGGTAGTGATCGGAGAACGCACCCGTGTTGATGGTAGAAGAAATCTTACCCATAACAACGAATTCGTTCGTCACTAACTTCGTCCCCATGTATTGGGCGAATTCGAAGGCATCGTGCACGTTCAGACCCATTAACCAAGCAAATGGGAACATGATGATACCTAAGATGTGTTCCAGAGACAGCCATGGGTTGAATAAGCCTAACAGCTTATCAATCAAGGCAGCCAAGGCAACGAAGGCAATAACGTTCGCAGCAATGATCAAGATCAGACGACCGGCACCCAAGATAGAGTCACCCAAGAAGGAGAAGAATGGTTCCTTCTTGCCGTCGGATTCAGTACCGTCTTCATCAGCAGAAGCACTAGAACCACCGATACGGGCAATCGTGTCTTCTTCTGGTGCAACGTCAACTGGGTTCAACAGGTTCGTCACGATGATGGCGTTCAAGATGTTGATTGGAACGGCCGTCAGAACGAATTGACCAGGAACCATTTGGGTATATGCACCCAGAATTGATGCCGTGATACAAGACATGGACATCATGGCCAGCGTCAAGTTACGTTCCTTACGCATACTCTTTAATTGTAATTGAGATACGGCTAAGGCTTCAGTGTTCCCTAAGAACATCATTTCAACGGAGAAGAATGATTCGAACTTAGGTTGACCAGTGATGAAGGAAAGTCCACGACCAACCCACTTGATGATCCAAGGCAATACCCCGATGTAAGTCAAGATATCGAACATTGGAACAACCAACAAAATTGGCAGCAGAGAACTCGTCACGAAGTTCATGGACTTCGCAGTCCCACCAAATTCAGGGGTTACCCAGTTTGGTAAGGCGAAGACGATCCCTTGGTAGGCCACTTGGACCAACCAGTTGAATCCATCAGCGGCACCCTTAACAATGTCTTGCCCGATGCTGAAACTGGTAAAGAACCAGGCCAAGATGATGTTTAAGACTAAGACAACGCCGACAGAACGCCAGTGAATCTTCTTCTTGTTCTTGGAGAACAGGAAAGCGATGGCGAGGTAGACGATTACCCCGATAATATTAATTACGACTAACATTGGTCAAAATACCTCTTTCCGATATTGTTTAACGTGTGGTGGCGCCCCACTCGACACGTTAGGACACGATGTTGCTGCAGAAACTATGTACGCATAATTCCTGTTACGAACGACACCGGAAACAACTCAGCGAAGCTTAGTGGTATTGGGTGAATAAATAATAGATAAATCGCTGAACCACTAATCCTTGCTATTCGTTAAGTTCTTCCGGTTGTTATTGCCCTCTCACCTCCTTTCAAGGATTTGTTCGTGTGTTTAGATTTGCGTAATTTCATTTAATAGACTATGTCCCGCCGTAACGGTCCCGACCCCGTAGTTCTCGAGAATCGTGGCACCGACATCGGCGAGAGTCCGCCGGATGCCTAAGGCGTGCCCAACTTGCCGCGAAGGCGAGAAGAGCAACAGCGGCAGGTATTCCCGTGTCGGCGTGGTCCCGAAGGTCGGGTCTGCCGCATGGGTCCCGGTGATAATCAGCAGGTCGTTGGCCCCCAGGTCGTGGACCAACTGGGCCAGGTAACGGTCCGTTGCCACCAATGCGGCGCTGAAGGCGTCGACGTCCTGATGTTCACCGGCAAAGCTGAACTCCGGCAGATTAATGTAGGTCAACCCGGAGATGGGATCATTCAATCGGTCATACAAAACCTTGAAGGCCGCCTGGTTAGACCCGACCTGAAAGCGTTGAGCGGGCGTCTGAGTCGCCAGGTAGCTGAGAAACGGTCCCGCTAAGGTCACCGCGTACCCGGCTGACGTCATGGTGGTAAAGACATTCTCGGTGCGAATATCTCCGGTGTAGTCCCACATCTCGCGGAGACCCGTGGTCTTGCCATGATCTTGTGCAGCCATGTGCAAGCGGCCAAAGAAACCAGTCGGCCGATCAACCGGCGCTACGCCGGGGATTGGGTCGGTAATCCGAATGTTTCCCAGCCCAAGCTGTTGAAACGTTGGGAGATTTAGTTGGCCCGGCCAACTAACCGCAACGTGCCCAATGGTATCGGCACCGACGGATTGAAAGCGATTGGCATCGGGTGCTTCGCCCATACCAACGCCAGCTAAATCCAAGACGAAAATGCGATGAAAAGCCAACTTTGCTCACTCCATTCCGCCGAATCGTCATTCTCAGTTTCCTGACGAAACCGGCCTTAGTAATAATATACCTTTTCAGGCAATCTCTGTAAATGGCTGTTTGCAGAAAAGGTGATAAAATCGGGGTTTTCCGAACATTGTTGGCATTAATCATTTACTAACTTCGCTAGTCGTGGGCGGATATATTTCGTTGTTCAGCACTTGTTAAAAGGATTTACTTGAGCTGAATTAACGCAAGTTCCCCCTCTGACCAGGAGCACTTGATGAAAATGCCTATGTAAGCGTTATAAAGGCGAACTCTCCCGAGGCGTCAAAAATGGACTTCAAGTGTGGATAAGAATCACCTTGAAGTCCACTAATTCGTAGAAAGGGAGTCGCGATTCGAAAATTCCCGTTTCGTAATCGTATTAATCCTTAATCGCCTCATAAACTAAATTTTTCTCCCGAGCTGCCGCAGTCGTTCTTCATTCTTAATTAATTTCTGACTACCGTCTCAGGTGTTACCAAAGAACTAAACTCATAACCTGTAACTTGATGCTTAAAGCATGAAGCGTAAATCGTGAAGCCTAGTTGCTTAATTCCCTCATCATCCCGACAACCTACGCTCTAACGATTCTTCTTGAAATCCTCGCGTAGTTCCTGCCATCATGACATTTGAGCTCTAGCGTTTCGTGTCTCTGTTTTCTAAATCTTAGAACATCTCAGTTACCACAAAAGCTATTCAATTCTTGTGAAGTGTCTTGCCAATTGAGTCTTCTAGAGTTCATTAGTGGGTTTACCTTTGTTACATACATGTTTCGAAAAAGTCTTGCTTGACTCTGGTACTGGTTAAACCTGACTTACGTAAAAACGGAAATCGGTCCTCCAACTAAAGCAGTGTATCAACTAGATCAAGTGTTGCTGAATCGCAACTCCTAATCCTTTCTACACCTGTATAATAGCATATGCTGTAAGCGTTTGCAATGAAAACTCTTATAAATTTCGCCTTGTTTTTTCGGTGGCCTTACAGCCCGGTATCCGGACGATATGACACAAAAAAAATACCGGTAACGCCGCAACGCTACCGGTATTCCGTCTAACTCATAACCAATTTCTACAAAACCACGGATTCTTGTTTGGAGGAAAGGTTACTATAGACTGTAGTCAATTGATTATCAGTTATTCGCTAACTATAAAAGCGCGGATGCATGTGCCATTGCAACACATCGCCTTAGTTATACAGCGATTCGTCACAAAATGCACTCATTTAGCTTAATACCAGGCTGGCTTATCACCATCGGTGTTCGGCTTATTCACACCCAAAGACTCGCGAACGTGTTGACTCGGGTCGGCGACTAACTTCGTCACTAGGTCGGCAATACTCTTCCGGGACACTTCGGTTCCCTTGAAGGCCTCACCCTTCTGCGTCGTCTCGTAGTTGATCTCATCGTGATTGCTCAACCAGGCTGGCCGAATCACCGTGTAGTCCAGGTCGGAGCCCTCAATCACCTTTGCGGCCGCCGCATAGGTCTCCAAGTACCCGCCATCAAGCTGTTGGTGGTTCCACTTGCCATAGGCACCTGGCACTTCGTCATAAATGCCCAGCGTGGAGATCCACACCAGCCGCTTAACGCCCGTAGCGGTCATGGCCGCCACCACGTTCTTGGCCTGGTCTTCAATGTTGCTGCCAGCTAAGTTGGCGTATACCACATCGATCCCCGCCATCGCCTTTTCCAGGTCGGCCTGCTGTCCGGCGTCTCCATCAATCACAGTGACTTGGTCGCTAGCGGCGTCGGCTAATCGTTGTGCGTTCCGCAAGAACAACGTTAAGCGGGTCGTCTTGGTCTTCTTCAACATGTCGGTGGCGAGCTGAGCAATCTTCCCGTGAGCTCCCAGAATCAGTACATTTGTCATATTGATAACCTCATTTCTATTGGTTTCTGGTTATACTGTAACACCCACAGTTACATTAAGCAATTCAAACGATTGACGACTGCATAAAAAAGACCTGCCGACTTAGCCGACAGGTCTCGTTCATGATTCTAAATCAACATTAAGGTCACGCCGTCGATGGGCGTCAGGGAGTCCCCTAAGTCACCGAAGACCAATTCCTTCTTGAAGACGTCTTGATCGAGTTCCGTGATGTTGGTCTTTTCGATGGTCAGATGATAACGGCCACGTTTGTTATCCTTGCGCAACGCGTAGTTGATGAACTCCTGCTCTGGGGCGTAATCCGCAAACCGTGCGGCAAAGTGACCCAGTTGGTGAGAAACCACGAGGCGAATACCGTTTTCATCTCTAAAAATATGCAAAATCGTTCACTCCTATATTCTATCAAACTGGCTAATGGTGCGCCTAAACGAAAAAACAGGCCGGCGCACCACCGTGCCACCTCCCGTATCATGCGGATACGCGAAGCTTCTTCCGATGGGAGACCGCCACTATCCAGCGGTCTCAGCCTGTACCAGACGTTGACGTTTGGTACTCCTTAAAATTCCCTATGTACGTCGATTGTACCATATTTCCCCTATAATTTTATCGTTCCAGCAAAAATCCGCGAAAAAACGCCAATGCGTTGCATCAAAGAGCTTGCGTCAAGTCCCCCAAAGATGGTCTAATAGTCCTATATAAGCGTTTTTATTATGGAGGGTGACATTAGTGGCAAACACGAAAAACAGCCAGGCGGCTAAAATTCGCAAACAGATTATCGCTTGGCTGCAAGATGAACAACAAATCGAGGTGGTCTCGGAAACTAAATTCCCCGGTATCCGTGGCATCCGTGCCGTTAAACTCCGGCAGATGCTGGGGGACCAGGGCTACGTGGCGTCTGTCGTAATGGGAGCCGTCTCTGCCGCCCCGTCAATCGACCACCGCATCAAGAAAGCAACCCTACGACCACGTGAAGTCTACTATTACTTCGTCGCCGATGCGGCCGTCAAACCCGCACCGGCCACACTAGCCGCTCAAACCGCACCCACTCCAGCTGCACCGGTTGCCGCAACTCTGGCGCCGGTCGTTTCCGCTAAAGCAGTGGGCGGGTTAGCCGGTACGGCGGCCTTTGCCGACCTCCAGGCCACGGCCCAGCAGTTGACCCAGGAACTCGACGCCCTACTGACGGCCGCCCAGGAACAGGCTCCGCTGAGCGAACCGGAGCTTGCCTTCTTAACGGACGTCTCAACGGCCATCACTAAGCAAGGCGAATTGCTGCAAAACTTCTCGACGCAGGAGCGGATCAATCAACTCCGCCAGCAATAGGTATTACCCCGAAAGGCCCCATTTGTGCAGATAGTTCGTTTTCTTTGGCATTTTTCGGGATTTTCCTTGACTTTTAACCCATTAGCCCTTAATCTGTTAGAAATTACTTTTAATGGGGGACGATCATTCATGGCACTACACGAAAATGACCGGGTTTACTGCAAGGAAACCGAACTATTTTCCAACTCTTTCTACGGAACGATTACCAAGATGTATGAACATTCTGCATTGGTGAAGGTCGAACCTGAGCAATTAAAGAAGAAAGAAACTGATAAAATCGATTCATTTGGCGACTTAGTGGTCATTCGGGTTTCCGAATTACAACTGGTCGATGAAAATGGTCAACCCCTCAAGGAACCAGAAGAAAAATTAGAGGCGGCTGAATAATCAGTGACACAAGAAGAACGCTGTTGGGCAACTTGTCCAACAGCGTTTTTTGGTGGTTTCCAATCATGCGAGACATGGCGCGCAACGCCCGTCATCTCCCAATGCTTAAACCTTCACGTACGACGACAACTTCGCCATCAATTGCGGCAATTCGTGAGATAAAACCAGGCTTACGTGGGCGTGAATCTCTTCGCCCCGGTCCGTGATTTGGAAGACGTGGTACCGCCGGTCGGTCGGCAACGTCTCATCCTGAATGTAGCCGTTCTTCAATAGGCGGCTAATCTGGATGGAAATCATGGACTGCCCAACGTTCAGGCGTCGGGACAATTCACTGGTGCTGGTCTTTTCCTTCATTAATTCATGCAAGATCCGGTATTGCTCAAACGTAACCGCGTCCCCGCTGCTCGGCCGTTTGATAAAGGGACGTAGCACCGAATTCAATTGGTGAATTCGTTCGATGTCTACGGCCATCTCGTCAACTTCTGTCATGACACTCTTCCTCCTCGTGGTGGCCGCGATTCGGGGTAACCCCGAACCCCAGCTGCCAAACATAGTCATCGCGAACCAACCCTGACCCCCCTAAAATAACTGAGGGGCTAAGCTGATACTCTTCGTATTGTAACATAGAACAAACGACTATACTGTAAACAAATCACACCGCCGTAAAATTTTTACTTAAATTTGACTGTTTGTCTGGCCACCATGGTCATCTCCTTAGAGGAAATTGGGGTTTAACCGGATCTTCTATCCGCGCAATGGTCCCATCCATCTGCGCAGCCCGCACCACTTTTCGAATTTCATCGGCGGATACGTCTTCGCGCCCCAGCAAGCGATAGACAAATGCTTCCGCCAATAACACGGCTGAGCATTGACGAAATTGCTTAAATTCTGTGATAATTTCGGCTCGTGTTCCGTATGGCGTTTCTTCTCCATGATTCACTTTAGCTAATTCTAAGTATTTTTGTTGATTTTCAAAGATCCGGTCGGCAATCATCATCTTTCGTTTCAGCACCGCAATCCGCTCATTAACAATGATTGTATCGCCACCGTTCAGTAGCACGCGTGACCGTGCACTGGTGTTGCTTGAATTGACCGTATTAACGTGATGCAGGTTTAACCAACTTGTATGGTTGCCCTCCCGCGTTCCGATTTGAATTAACCGCAAGTTGCCCATGACAAAGGGAACGGACTGTTTGCTATATCCTAAGAGTCGTAGATGGGCAAACATATCCAACCAGGTAATAACGCCCGTAGCCATCCTTAACTCAACCACTTGTTTAGGACTTAATGTCGTTTTGAAAAAGCCACTACTCCGACACCAAACAATCGTCTCTGCATCTCGCCCCAGCACACGACAATTCTTAATGTATAAAAGACTTGACCAATCAATCCCAGGATCATTCCCTTGAACTTCAATCGTAATGTCCGTCGGTTTCAAATTCACTAAGTCTAAATAATCGTTTATTCGATAATCTCTCTGCAGTTCGTTTCTTAACCCGTTTAATGGGGCCATTAGAAATTCCTCCTAAATTTTTGGACTGCGGGAGTCCCCAGTGTGATGGCAATTAACTAGATTAGTAGTTATCTTTACCACAACGTACAATACCATAAACAACGAACAATGGTAAGATATTAGCTCATTCGGTGTTGAAAATGTAATCTGATTAGGCCTTGAAATTGTTGGGGTTACATCATTTTACATAAGATTTATTTTAAATCAGTTCACGAACTATAAATATTTTAATATAGAGTTCATTCGTAATTCTCTCTAAACTCTTATTGAGTTCCCATGAAACAGTACACGGTATTTGTTATGCTAGGACGTGCTAAGAGCTAAAGGGAGGAATGGGTGATGAAACGGCATACGGTGGGCGCAGTCTTAACCACGCTACGGACCTATTTTTATCATGATGACTTGGCAACACTCGCTGCAGACTTGGAATGGACTGGGATTTCTCCCTGGTTTTACCGTCAGCTGGAACAAACGGCCGTGGTGGTCCCCAAGTCCGAGCGTTGGCGCTTCATGATTCGTTTGATCATGGTCACTTATGACTTGGAAATGAGCGATTTCGTTCGCTTTCAAGCCTCACCGGACCTGGACGCAGAGATTGGTGCCCTCCACGCAACTAATCAGACCCACGAGGCATGGCGGCAACGCTGCGAAGCCCTCGCTTGGCCGGATAGTGCGCTAGTTGCGCGGCGGATGCCGCAGCCCTGGTTCGACCCTCAGGCCACCTATCAGCTAGGGGACGTCTTGCACGCCGTTCGCATGCTTGACGACAGCTCGGTCAGCCAATTCGCGGACTCCCTGGATCTACCTGACTTATTGTATTGGCAAATGGAATCTGGCCAGTTACCGCTCTCCGAAGACTTGGTAGCCTGGCTCAAGCGTCTGTTTGCCGTTGACGATTTGACGGTATTCACCCACGCGCAGGACATCGTTCGAGCCCTACACGCGGCCGCCAAAGCATCTAGTGAGCGTGACTACCAACAGGTCTGTAAGTGGCTGAAATAACGCTGTCGTGTCGTTATACGGCCGTCTATCACGCTGTTGCCTCACAACACTTATGTACTGACTTAAACAAAAATCCTCAGTAACCGTGGCAAAGCGGTCGCTGAGGATTTTTGTCTAACCATATCAGTCATGTTCACCTTCACACGGTAATCACGGCTCTTTGAATTGTTCGCAAGACTGCGGGAATCTCACGCTATTAACTATACCATAAATGGGTAAGACTAATAAGGATATAGCGTTGTCCGCGAAATTCGTCCACTAAACGGATACCAGGTGACTGGCTTGCCGATACTTTGCTTCTTAACGTCGATATTGACCGAGAGCAGTATGTCCCCAATACGGTCATAATCCGCCGCAAACACTTGCTTACGATGCTTTGTGTGCGTCCCCAATAAAGTATAGACTTTGATACCATGATACTTACTAACCTGATATGCAACATTTCGAATCTTGAACGTTTTGCCATCCTCATTCATGCCCCAAACATGCTTTTTGGTAATCTGTAGCGTCTGATAATCCCAAATATGGTGTTTCTCGTTCCCAATATAATACGTCTCTTTGGTCATTTTGGTACGCCACCATCCCCGAATGGCTGTCGGCGTACCAGTGTGAATGGTGGCAGCTGATGCCGATTGTGACATACCACCAAGCCACAACCCAAATAACAACGTGCTACCAACTAAAATCCCCTGAATCAACTTTTTCATTTCCCCAATTGCTCCTTCAATAAAATAAATTTCGGCATTAAAAAGCGTTACGGCACTTACTTTCTCAAAATCCGTAACGCTTTTATATTTACCTTATGGTGTGTTTGACAACGTCCAGGTGACCGTCCCCGTATAATTCGTGGATTGCTCTCCTGTGTAGGTGTTTGCATTCGCATCCAGGTAAATTCCCGTCTGCTTCTGACTGTCACTCTTCGACCATCCACTGGCCGCATCCACCGAATTAACGCCCTTGGCCCGGGTTCCACTAGCCACTTGCACCGCTTGATTGGTCATTGGTTGCTTGGTGCCATTTGTCCCAACATACACTAGACCGCCGCTAACGGCATGCCCGTTACCATCAGTCAGGGGTGATGCATTCGCGGTTACGTACCAGGCAGACCCCGCCGCCCGCGTATCATCGATCGTAACTCCCGGATCAACTGGTGAAAACATGGTTGTCTGGGCAGGAATGACCTGGCTACCAAAATTCAAATCATTGATGGTTCCGAAACTTAACGTCCCATCATGCTTTGTGATGGTAATGGTCTGCCCACCACCATCCGTTATAGCGCCCGTATTGTCTTTAGCATTAATCTCCAGCGACAAGCTCTCGCCATCGCCTAATCCTGAAAGCGCATTAGCTAAGTTCGTCTTGTCCACCGAATAGGTAACATCGGCATTATCAACTGTCGTTCCGAGCCTCGTTACAGAGACACCTGCTTCTTGTACAATCCAGGCCAGTACTTGTTCATCTGACTTGCCTGTAATGTTGTCGGATAAGCTATCGGGATAAACGCTTAAATCAGGATTGGTTGCTGTAATCTTTAAAACGGGCATTAAACTTCCCCCAACAAAAGTTTCATCCCCCATGTCATTTCCTTCAAATACCGTGATGTTCTTTTTAGCCGTTAATAGCCCTAGTTCTTTCCCCACTTCAATGGTAAAAGTCCCATCTTCTGCTATCGTACTGGTATAAACCCGTAAGGTGCCATCACTGTCTGTCAAGGGCAACCAGACATGCAGACCCGGATATCCCAACTTACCGCTCACAGACGTATCATCCGCACGTAACGCACTGGTTCCGTACACCGTAGGCTTACCACTGTAAGTTGCATTGAGCGTAAACGGGCCATTAGCTAACCATGTATTATTAATCGTGTTATCGAGAAGGCTTTCCCCAAGCCCCAGCATATTAGCCTTCGTACCATTACTACTTTTAACCGCTAAGCCATAATACAGTGGCATGTTTAACCGAAAGTCTTCTAGACTCGTGAAGTTTACATCGACTTCATAAACCGTTGTGTTCGAAAATCTAATTGATTTTGTCGAACTTGGTGCCAAATCCGATGGCGTTTTCGTTGCCTGTTCTTCACCTTTATTATTAAAGACCGTTGGAACAACACTCGTCATAGTAGTGGTTCCCGTGGTCGCCATCGCAATCGTTCCCGAAAAAATCAAATAAATCTTAGTCGTTTTATAGGTAATTCGATTATTGCTGGACAAGTTATTAGCCGCAACCGTCACTGTTGGCACCTGAGCCGGTAGCGTCCCACTTGCCGTCCCGGTAGACGGGACCAATTCCTTACCAGTCTGAGGGGTCCCATAGTAGGTCGTATTAGTATTAACATAGCCTGCCCCCGTCGGTAACGTTGCCGCATGCGCAGGCTGATTTCCGACAACTAAGGCTCCCATTACGGTTACCAAGATAAGACTGAGCCATAAGACGAATTTTCTACGCGCTAACGCCATCAAGACTCACTCCCTCTCTCGTAGTAGTCGTGCCTGTCGAATAACGACGGTCGCTAAAATAATCACCAGTAATAATAAAATTCCCACTAGACCAATCAACACAGACTGTGTCTCGCCCGTTTGGGGTAAACGACCCGATAAGAGATCTGCCGCCGTTTTATGAATGGTCTTTCCCAGCGTCTGTGCGGGCTTGCCAGTTATCCGGTCACCCTTGGAACCCGTCGGCGTCTTGCCGTTCGGAATAGCAACACTATTATCCGTCGTGCCATCCCCTGCTCCCCCCGGATTTACGGAATCAGAACCCGCCGAGCTGGAATTGCTACTAGGGTTCCCCTCAAAGGTAATTCCCGCCGTGGTATGACCATCACTTGTCGTTGTTGCTGCGAGCGCCGAACTACCAACGCCGATTCCCAAACTAAGTGTTGCCAAAACAATCAATACTCTCTGGAACCACCGTTGCATGCTCAACGCCCCCTTTTTATCTAATCCTCATCTTTATCGTCATTTTCCCGCCGCTTCCGCCGAATCAGGTAAATAACCAGCAGAATTAACAGAATCAGTAACAGCATACCCAAGGCGCCTAATGCGACCAACAACCAAATGTTAATGCCGGAATTTTCGACCGTCGCCTGATTATACTTATCGGCTTGAGCCTTGGTGATTGTAAAGTCCCGGTCAAACGTCCAGCTTCGATCGGTATTCTTGGCAACCATATGCAGATGGTAGTTGCCCGCCTTCAGTTCCGTTTTCCCATAACGTAACGTGTATTTGAACGTCGTGTTTGGCGCCATTTGCACGTTTTCTTTCTTTTCGTGTTTGACCACGCTCCCACCATCCCGATTGGTAATGGTGGTGTTCGTGGTTAGGTTCGGGATAATCACAGCCGAGGTGTTGCGCAGGTTCGCAACAACCCCACGGTGAGCATTATCCAGACCAGCAGAGACCTTCCCCAGGCTCATCGCCGGGTAAGGAACCTTGCCCATGGTGTACTTCATGCCAATGACGTAAGAATACTGGTTCCGCATGTTACCAGCACCCTTGACCGTTCCCGTGACCTTACTATCGACACGTTTGAAGTACCAGCCACCTAGAATTACGCCGTTAAACGTAGTCTTGGGCATCTTAACGTTGGCAGTCACCAACTTGGACCCCTTGGCAGGAATCGTAAGGGTCTTTTTACCCTGAATTTTACTAATATCACTCATCTTGTAGCGAAGCGAGGCATCGTAGGACTTCGTTGGTGTCACGTACTCGATGGCTCCGTTCTCGCTAGTCCACGCCGTGTGAATGGCTGATTCGACCTGAATGTCCTGATTCGTGAGGTTGTAAACGCGAACTTGTAGCTGTTCTTGTTGCTGGGACTTCATTCTCAAGTCAAAAAACGAATTTTTCTTATTCATCTGATTCTTGGGTAGTTTAGCCGCAACACTATACCCAATATCATTAGCCGCTGCCTGTGCCGACACCGACGTTCCCCACCCTAGAACGACACCGATAACCATCAAAAAGATAACTTGAAACTTTCCCAATCCTCGCATCATGACACCCCTGACTACAAAATAGATTCTACGGCAATCATACACCGAATATGTAAAGCGAAAAAGGCGCTCATTTTATACAGAATGAACACCTTCCCCACCATAAAGATTCCTATGCACCTGGCGTATCGCTTAACGTCCAGTTAACGTTACCGGAGTAAGTCCCGGCCTTAACGTTTGCAGGAATATTGCTTAATTTAATGTTTTCTGGTGCTAATTGGAAGGCCGTGTTCAGGACACCAGATTCAGGCTTAGCTGAGTAGATGGTGGCAGAGCTAGAAGCCCCCGTGCCGGGTAAGGTAATCTGTTGGTCTTTACCAGTAATCCCTGCATCGGTACCATCCGTCTTAGCGGAGTTCTTGATGGTGGCCGTTGAACCACCTAAACTCAAGGTAGCACCTTCCAAGGAGTTAGAGCCACTAACCATGGCGTCAGCGGAAACACTGATAGTCCAACCGGCGTTGGTCCCACGAGTATCAGAAACTTCGGTAACCAGGTTTGGGTTGTCCTTCGTGGCACCCAAGTCACGGGTCGTAACAACTGGATAGTAGGTCTTGGCATTGGCCGTCGTTTCGATAGCGTTTACCAGGCCACCATCTTTGATGGTTCCGATGGTCAACTTGCCATCGCTATCCTTGGTTAACGTGCCGTCAGATTCTGTTGCGGCCGTCCCGAACTTCATGGAAGGGGAAACGTAGATAAACGTTAAGTCCCCACCAGGTTCAGTCCCACCAGGGTTACCTGGATCGGTAGTTCCTGGGTTTTCTGGGTCAACTGGATCAATGTTGGCGTCTGGCTTAGCAAACGTAATTTCGCTTTGCGTCTTCCCACTTAAGCCATCCGCATTGGCAACGACCGGTACAAATGACCCTAACATCAATGCACTGGCGAGTAAGATACTGCTTACCTTCTTGTTCATAAATAAAGCACCCCTTTTGTTTTATCTAATATCAATACCCAAAACACTGTTCATTTAAGAACTAACACTGTGAGCTACACGTCCCAAGACTTGCAAAAAGGTGTCGCGCTTTGCAGAACCTCCAAGGATACAGACCATTACAGCCGCACACAGTCGTTACACTCAACTAATTATGTAACAAATACAGTTTAAGTCATTTTTAAGCATTTGTAAACATGTTTATACCCGATTAATCATTTAGTCGCTCTAAAATAAGCTGATGTTGATTAGTTCACTCGTTGACTAAGTGGAGCCATTTGGGGCTGCTTACTAGATTCCCCACTAATCGCTAGATAAGCGGCAATTTATTAACCGGAGCATTTTTACATAACTGTATAAAACGTCGTTTAATTTATTTTTTACTTTTTATCACCGGGGAGTAAATGATTGATTCCGTATTTGCAAAAGAGCGTCATCAACCGGATTGGTCGATGACGCTCTCTGTTATTTTAGTTTTGTTTAGTGAAACGCTGTAACCCGTTTTGCGCGGTTGAGCTTCGTAAAAGCATCCCCGTACTCAACGGCTGCAAACGACTTGCCCTTGCGGTAGATCTTCATGTCGAGCTTGCCAGCCCGTAGCATGCCACTCTGATGAATATGCCCCTTCAGCCGCCACGTATGCGCCTTAATCTTTTTATAGCGTAATTTGGTTGCCTTCATTTGAGGCATGTTTGAAGCCTGGTAAATATATGTATGGGCGGTAATGTGGTACTCATCCCCGAAGCCTTGGGATTGTTGATAAATTTTAGCTTGGTACTTCCCCCGCATGGCCTTGGGCGTGCCGTTGTGCCAACTAGCTGCACTGGCAGTCACGCTGGCACCGAGCATTGGCGTTAATAAGACTACCGACGCTAGGGTTAACAATGTTTTTTTCATCATGGATCGTCTCCTTAACAATTAATAGTTTAAGTATACGTCACAGCCATCTAAAAAAGCCACCCACCAGGGACTGGTAAGTGACTTTTAGTGACTCACGAAGAGACCGATCTTCGCGAACTGTTTTATTGTACCATAACGAGTTACTGGTTAAACTTGGTTTCTTTAATGGTACTGATCAATTTGAATTTTCAACAGTTGATTCTCACAACATAATTTTAATTGTTATACCTTTCTCACCATAAATAATAAGAGAATCCGTCGATTCATCATAAGTAATTTTTTGGAAAGCGGTATTATAGTTCTGATAAAGGCCTAAATTTTTATAATCCGCTGTCTCATTCGAATCTTCCCACATAATATTAATATCATAACCATTTGCGTACGAATTTTCTACAATTCTAACTCTGCACTCTGCCATAGCAATTTTCTTTCCGTGCATACTAGCAACAACTTTTCTATCGATAAATAAATTCATCTTTATATTCCCGGCATCCCGAAGCCTGAGTAAAATAGAAATTGCAGCAAATCTTTCATCAACTGACACCATTGTTTACATCTCCTTTTAATTACAAAACCTGCAAATAGTGTGTTCGTTTCAAAAATAATACAATTGGAAAACTAACACTATTCCAATTGCATCATTTTAAATTATACAGTTACCTTAAGCAATCCAAGTCGTGTCAGATGAAGATGCGCTAGGAGCACCCTTAGTCAAGACAGCCTTAAAGCTAGCGGTCAACGTGTCACCGTAAGTGGCCGTCCGGTTATCACTAGTGAAGTTCGTTGGTTCATAAGTGAATTCGTAGTGGTAAGCCGTACCGTCAGCGGCGTAGTAAGTCTTGGTGCCAGTGATGCTGGCAGTCCCAAAGGCGTCAGAGATCGTGCTCAAGTTAGTTGCGCCAATCGTGTCACCCTTGGTCCCAGTCAAAGCCTTAACACCAGCAGCGCTTAACGTTGCGGAGAGATCACTGGAGGACAGCTTTGCGCCATCGGATAACGTGCTTGATACAGCGTTGTCGCTAGTCGAAGCCGTGTTGTCAACGGTGTCAGCAACTAACTGAACCTTAGAAGTTGCGGCAGAGACAACATCAACATAAACCGTGTTGCCGTATTCTGCAGAGCTCGTGTCAACCGTGCCAGAAGTAGCGTAGCCAGAAGGCAGTGAGTTTGTTACGAAGTCAGCTAAAGTCGTTCCGGCAGCGTTAGTGGCCGTGGTTGCGACGGTAGCACCGGCCTTGGTGTCAGATGCAGAGGTAATCCAAGTAGCGGTACTTACTTGCGTCTTGCTTGCGTCACGGTAAACGACCTTAACACTGTTGTCGGAGGTTGCGGAAGCATCAGACATGGTCAATGACAGGCCACCCAAGTCTTGGGTCGTTGCAGAAGCATCGTATCCCTTACCAGCGTAGATCCAACCACTAATCTTGGTGTTGTTCGCGTCAGTTACGTGATAGTACAGGGAGCCTTCACGCGTCTTAGTAGCGGCGGAATCAACCGTAAACTTGTCAGTTGAGCTTACACCGTACAGGCTAACCTTGCTTGCCTTGTATTGGGTGTATTTAGGTGCCGTCCACAGGGTGTTCTTGGTAACATCCTTCAGGTAGTAACCAGTCGTCTTAGTTGGCGTAGTTGCCGTCGTGGTCGTGTCAGCAGACTTGATACCACCAGCGAAGGTGCCAGAAGTCTTACCACCGTAAACGTAACCACGGTACTTGCCATCCATTGAAACAACACGGTAGTAAACGGAACCACGGTTCGTGGTCTTCACACCGTAAGCCCGGAAGTAGTTAGCGGACTTCTTGGATGAAGCTAACGTTGCCATCGTGGCCTTAGAAGCAACCACCTTGGCACCCTTAACAGTCCCTGGCTTGGTGTAGAGTGCGTTAGTCCCAGTGGCTTCAACGTTACGAGTCGTTGCGTCAGTAGTTAATGTTGAATAGGCACCAGCAGTGGCATAAGATTTAGCGGAAGCAGTGGTGGATACCGTTGCAACGGCGCCAAAGCTTAATGCAGCTAAGCCTAAGTATAGAGATTTCTTTAAACTTGATTGCATAATGTATGATCTCCTTCGAAAGTAAAAAATTGTAATTCCTGAGAACGCAATCAGTATATCAAAGAATTCCTCCCTAAAACGATAAGTCATAAAGTCTTAACATGTTTAAGGTTTCTATCACAAAAATATCCACCCGTTAATCGCTGATTTAGTGTTAGTCGACCATCTCGCTGTTTTAAAGCAGGATAACGATTACCATCACGAGCGATTCACATACTCTGTAAATTATGCAAATCCCCCATTTAGCCTTAACGATTTCTTAAATTGTTTCGTTTCTGTAATAATTCAGTAAAGACTTAGCCAGCTAAAAAGTAAAGGCCCCATTCCGACTACAGGAATGGGGCCTTCTTAAGTACAGTCAAGTTATTATGTTTGGAGTACCTCATAATATACACGGTTAATCTTAACGCTAGTTTAAGTGCCTGATACCATCATTATTCTTGAACATACACAGTCGAAAAAACATCGCCTACTTAATCACTATCCAATACATTTATCTTCAATTCTCCTAATTTATTAGGCATCTTCCCGCACAATATATATCGGTCTATGTTTAGTTTCTAAATATATCTTACTAATATACTGGCCTAATATGCCTAAACAAAACAATTGAATTCCACCAACCAACAAAATTATCACAACTAGAGAAGGCCATCCCGCCGCAGATCCTCCCACGGTAAGGGCTCTTACAATAACGAATATCAATCCCAAAATCGATAAAATAAATGAAATGCTTCCAACCCATGTTGCTAATTTTAATGGTACATCAGAGAAATCAATAATCCCTTCGATAGAGTATGCAAACAATTGTTGTAAGCTCCAATGCGTTTTTCCAGCCACACGAGGCTGACTCTCATAAGTTATATAAGTTGTTTTAAACCCAACCCAACTAAATATTCCCTTAGAGAATCTATTAAATTCAGGTAACGCCAACACTTCGTTTACAAACTTCCTTGTCATTATCCTATAGTCTCGTGCATTAGGCTCGATGTAAACATCCGACACCTTATTAACCACTTTATAAAAGCTAGACGATAAAAATGCTCTAAGTTTACTCTGACCAAGACGTTCTTTCTGAATAGTCCCAACACAATCATAATCCGAGTTCTGAATTAGACTTAGCATTTTAGATAATAATTCCGGCGGATCCTGTAAGTCCACATCCATAACAACAACATAATCCCCTGTAGACTTTTCAAGACCTGAAAATAGCGCTGACTCTTTTCCAAAGTTACGAGAAAATGACTGATAATGAACTACATCTGGAAATTGCTTATTCAATTTTTTTATTTCTTTTAACGTATCATCAGAAGAACCGTCATCTATAAAAATGTACTCCGGAACTATAACTTTTCTATCACTGTTTATTTTATTAATAACTTCTTTAACCGTACTAAAAAATAACGTCACTGACTCTTCTTCATTGTAGCAAGGGACCACTATACTCAATTTTTTCATAATTTATTACTCCATATCCTAATTAAATCCGGGATTAAATTTTATAAAAAAGGATTTCTAAATAAATCAAGCGTCAATTTATTAGAAACCCGTTTGTTTTATATTCAATTAGTTTTAAAACTTAAAAACCATCTATTTAATCTTGTCGTTTTCTTAAATATTCTTCTATTGATAATCCCACTAAAGTTACTGAACTTAATATTATCCCAACATTCAAGTATGGTGGCCAGTAACTAAACGTAACTTTGTTAGCACCCTTATCTAACTTTACAGCCGTAAACATATCAACCGTCTTATATGTCTTAACCGAATGTCCATTCAACTTTACATGCCATCCTTGAGAATATGGAATAGATGTGTTTAAAACATCTCCTCTTCTTGGACTGGTAATAGTTCCACTTAAATAGCGACTTGTATGCTTCGTTAAATTCCAAGGGTGTTTCTTTAATTCCTTCATAGTACTTCGATACTTATCAAGGTCTAAACGATACAGTTTGAAGTCTTGAAGTTTCATAGATTTACGATTTAGTTGAATTTGCAACGTCTGCGTTTCATTTGAATCCTTTCCAGATGCACTTATTAATATTGGATTTCGATAAGCCCTTTTTTCATTAATCTCTGTCCCATTCACAATAAATCTGGCGGCTTTAAAATTAGTATCTGGTCCGAATGTAATATAGTAGACCGAATTGGGCTTAGGAGTAAACGTTGTCGTTACAACACCCGTTGATTCTTTTCTCTTATCTATTTTCTTAAGCATAGAACCATTCAATTTTTTCACTGGATAAATGTTAGTAAACTCTGTATGATCGAATTTTTGATTAGTAAACACCGTTTTTGAACTAGCTTGTCCAGTTAAAGCAGACAACCAATCTGCTTGAAACTCAGCTGGATTGGAGTCAATAGCTTTTAGTGAAATAACGTCTGGACTTGCTAAATAACCAAGTGGTAATGCCAAATCATTTCGGTAGGTTATGGCTTGTTTATCACGATGCACTTCCTTATACTCCGATAAATCAAATCTATTACTGGAGACGGGCAACTTAGTTTGATAGCTTTCTATACCTATTGATTGATTCGGTTGGAAGTAATACTTCATATCAAGCAACGCATCACTAATTAGAGTTCCATTACTATACTCAACAAATATACTTCCATCTGGATTTCCCAATCGTCCCATAAACGTTGCTGTATCTTTAGTTAGCGCCGAAGAAGAAACCGCACCACTATTAAAGTTGGCTTGATAGGGATCATCATTATCTCTTAAGAAAGTTTTACCAATTCGATAAAAACTGGAGTCGTTTCGCTGAACTCTGCTAACCAAACTCTGTAACTCTTTCGTATATTGAGAATAATCTTTCACCTGAAGATAACCAATTTCATTTAAAGACAGGGCAGCATTTAAGAATATCTCTAAAGTGCTTATGACACACACAACCACAAACTTTGATTTCCACCTTATCGGTAAAAGAAGTAACACAGCCAGAACAACAACAAACACCATTCCCATAATAAAATGAAGTGGTTTTAATGCACTAAATTCTTTGAGGTTCACCCCTATATATAAACAAGTGATTAATGTAACCACAGAAAACGATATAATTCCCCATTTTGTTGGTTTAAATTCTTCCGATATCGTTTGCGCTGCCAACCAGAATAGCCAAAAACAAACCACAAAAGAAAAGCGGAAAGTATATCCTGTCGGGAACTGTCCTGCATGCCACAATAGTATCAAGGGACGGAAACTCAGAGAAAGAAAATAAAATAAGGTAATAATTCCGGCAACAATTCTGCTACGAACGCTAAAATTTTTGTTGAAGAAGAATAGGAAACTACCAATTACCACAATCGATCCAACGAAAAGATTTGGATATCCTGCAAACATTTGATTAAAGTTAAAGACACCCATAAAAAATTTGATAAACATTGCTGGTGGAAAATATTCAAAATCCCATTTATAACTGGTTAACGTATATTGCGCCTTACTCTGTGCCAGTGACCAAACCGTTGGTAATAAAATAGTCGATGCTAAAAGGCCACTAATAGTAGACCGCACAATGAACCTTAGCAATTGTTGCTTCATCGTTTTCCAGTCCGTAAATCTGTCTGCCACAAGCCAAATGAAGGATAAAACTAAGAAAAAGCATATCATATATGCCATATAATAATTGATTATCAACATTGCCGTTAACCAAGCAACGTACAATCGCCATTTCCCTTTATCAATCAACTCCGTTAAACCATAAAAAATTATAGGTAACAGGATTACTGCATCCAACCACATTAAGTTTAATTGATTAGCAACCGTCCACCCCATCATTGCATATGCTGTAGAAAAGGTTAACGATAACCAAAAGCGTGGTCTAACGGTTCTCTGCATTAGCCAAAAGAAGCTTAATCCTGCAAGACCATACTTAACAACGGTCATTAAGAAGATACCAGATGTCAATGTAGTTCCAGGGAAGAATAATAGAATCCAGTTAAGTGGACTAAACAAATAGTAAGCCCAAGTTCCAATCATTTCCCCACCTAATCCATTGGAAAAGGAGTATATCAGCGAACTAGGATCATGCAATATTGCATGACGAAAATAAGCAAAAAAATCAATATATTGCTGGCCCAAATCAATAGTTAACAAACTACTTGATCCAAACGGGGCCATGTGACGACTTATAAAATACATAGTCATCAAAGTAGTCGGGACCAAGAAAGAAATTAAATATAGCCAAAATTTATTTGTTGTCGGGTACCTTTTCCCCTTATTCTTCAAAACGCGCACCTCAATTTATGTAATATAAACACGTATACAAAACCATAACTACTAAATTTTATCATACTTTAAAAAAAGCATTTTAAGAAAATAAAAAGAGCGAACCATATGGGCTCGCTCTTTTCAAAAAGTTATTTTTAAATAACTATACTACTTACCAGAAACACTTTCACTAGCTGCTTTCGTTGATGAAGTAGCAACAGTGGTTGATGAAGTAGCAGTAGCGGTTGATGAAGATGCAACTGATGAATCAGTGTCATTACCCCATACAGAGTCACCATCGTTAGTAGCTAACTTAGCTGGAGAAGTACCGTTAACCTTAGTACCAACGTATACAAGCGTAGCTGGCTTAGTAGCACTGTAGTTACCAGCAGTAGCACTAGTCAAGTTGTATTCGTAGTAGTAAGCATCACTACCAGTACCGATAGTCTTCGTGTACAACGTCTTCAGGTTGTTGCTACCAGCAAAGGTGGTAAGATCTGCAGACGTGTAAGGAGCACCGTTAACACCCTTAAAGCCGGAAGTTAAGCTAGGAACAACTACACTGTATTGAGATGCAACGGAACTTGAAGTAGCGCGAACAAGTGCCTTAGCATCATTAGAGGTAGTAGTAGTAGCCGCACTCATCAGAGAAATTGGCGTAGTAACAGCAGCGTTTTGGGTAACAGTCAAGTTAACAGTGTCACCAGTCTTGGCAGCAAGCAAAGCAGCTTTGTTTGCTGAAGTAGTGCCATCGTAAGTGTAACCAGTACCACTAAGAGCAGCAGTTAACCATGCGTCGTTGTTGGCAGTAGCCTTAGCAAGTACATCGTAACCTACGGCAGTACCAACAGCGTTGGCAGCAACAGTACCTTGGGCACCATTAGCATCTGCCTTTAAGTTTTGCATTACGGAAGTCTTGACAGTCTTACCGTTAAAGGTGAAGTTAACCTTGATGTCTTTAGCTTGGTTAAATACAACGTTAGCATCAGTAGTGATAGCCTTACTGTAAATCCAGCCAGAAGCAGATGGGTTAGTAGCATCCTTTACATAGTAGTAAAGTGAGCCTTCACGAGTCTTGGTAACAGCATCAGTCACAGTTAAAGCATCACCGACAAATGGAGTGGTGTTCTTAACATTCTTGGATGCCTTGTATTGAGTGAACTTAGGTGCGTTCCATGTAACGTTCGTAGTACCAGGGTTAGTGAAGTAAACTGCCTTACCCTTGATATCGTTAGAAACAGTAGCAGCAGTAGTCGTGTTAGCAGACTTGATACCACCAGCAAACGCATCGGTAGTCTTACCACCGTAAACGTAGCCACGGTACTTTTGGTCCATCGTCACAACACGGTAGTAAACAGAACCACGGTCAGTGGTCTTGACACCGTATGCACGGAAGTAGTCAGTTGACTTCTTGGATGAAGCTAACTTAGCCATAGTAGCCTTAGAAGCAACAACCTTAGCACCTTTAACAGTACCTGGCTTAGTGTAAAGTGCATTAGTACCAGTAGCTTCAACGTTACGAGTAGTAGCGTCTGACTTCAAGGTCGTGTAAGCGCCGGCCTTAGCATAGGACTTTGCAGAAGCATTAGTGCTCGTTGCAGCAACGGCACCGAAGCTTAATGCAGCAAGACCCAAATAAAGGGATTTCTTTAAACTTGATTGCATAAATTTCTTCCTCCAAACATATTGTATGTAATCTATCAAGCAAGAACAGTATACATTAAATTTGAAACTTTGTTAAGAATTTCTTCTTTCAACAATCAAATATAAATATCCTGCTCTTAATTACAGATAAATTATAGCTAGAATTAAGAAGTATAACAAGCCATATGCTTTGATTGTCGTCTGAATGACACATAACAAGCTTTCTGTAATACTTCTGTTATATTATATAGCTTACTTCTATAGATAGGACCTAACCACTCAAAGGAAAGTATCTTTACTTGCACTTTTCGTCATTCCGAAGTAGACTTGCCTCATCAAATGAAAGGGGGTGATGCTTTTTGGCTACACGAAATAGCCTTAAGGTCATCGCTTCCGCGGAGAACGGAAACGATTAGCCTTCAGGATTGGCCGACGAAATGATCTCGTCGGCCTTTTATTTTGTCTTAGTTTATCATTGCCTTAAACGAGCACCCGGTTAAGCATGCCCCTCTATTTGCTGGCCTTGTACATTCGCGATATTTACCTATCCTCAGTCCTGATTTCCCAATTTCAGCAAACGCCTGGAAACAGTTGGTAGCAATCTTCTTTTTCGTGGACCGTTTCCACCCCAAGTTCTGATATTGCAATCTGTTACGTAATGGTTAACGCGGTTAGTCCACAGTATCGTTAGTAACCAGCGTTATTACCACTGACCTTTGCCGAATGTTTGATACGGTCTAAGGTATTTAGCAGTTCCAAATATCACGAAGACTGTCCCCAGTCAACGATCAAAACCATGCTTTCCGGATGGGGAGCACGCTTTTCAATTATCTTAAATGGTAGCTTTTTACATAACAATTACTTTTTGCAACTATTCCGAATCGTTATTTCTTTAGTACACTCTTCAAGATTTTCCACACTAGCCAACCAACACCTACTACCACTGCCACTAAGAGTGAAAAACATACAATATAATACGCTAAATCAAACCAATCAATCATCTACTTCTCCCGACTTAGTCATGTGACTTCTTCCATAACTTATACCCATAAATAAAGGGGCCAAATAACACCCAAGCAAGTCGCCAAACAAAGCTCATCCCCCAGCGGACAATCCAGCCTTCCGAGCCTCGGAAATCACCAATTCGAGCCATACCAAATAAACCAGTATTGGCGAAATTCGACCCTAGCCGCATCGCCTCTTGATCTGCGTGTGGTCGTGGTTGGGTCACTTGCTTCGTCACACGATCACTCATCTGCCATAAATTTACTCGTGCACGATATAGCAACGGCAAGAACACCAGATAGCTTACCAGCAGATAAACATTCCACCAACTTAGCTTAAAATTCACTGTCGCTTGAGCAACATCAAAGTTACTGATGATACTAATCAAGCTACCTGGTACTAGTCCCACCAAGTAGGCTTTAAACAAAATCTTCATTGTAACTCCCCCATTAACTACCGTCGCTCACAAAAAAATCTCGCCAAGTCCGCTGACGTCCGCTCGCTTGAAGAGACAGAACTAGTCCCCGATTGATTTTCGAGAATCGGCTTAAATTGGCCTGGGCAACCACCTGTTGCCAAGCCACTGCCTGGTCATCCGTTTCTGCCAACGCCGTTAACCGTCCCTTAAAAGTAGCAACCCGTTGACTTAAACGTGCAGGTAGCCAGATTTCTTTATTCGCTTTTAAATCCCATTGAATTTCGCCATATATCAATCGATCAGACGTCTGCATCACGCGATAATAGCCGTATGCCTCATCCGGCACTAACTGGATACCGTGAATTTGATGTTGTTGCACAATTTCAACACGAATTTCCAGGTTCACATAGGCAATGTTATACGTACACATACCCAACTCAATTTGTCGACTTTCTCCGGGAAGCACGCGTAATGCTACTTTTCTGGACTCATACCGAATCGCCACTTTCAAGCCACGCTCCTCAGTAGTTAAGGTTACGCTACTTTGCATCGCAGACAGCCAAATATTCGTTTCCCATTTACCCGACTTAAGGTGGCTTATCCGGAGACTGCTGTCGTCAAATGATGCCCGATAAACGCCTGCTATGCTCTCATCCATATTGTTTCCCTTCCCTTCACCATACGGGAGCTGATTACACCCATAATTTACAATTTCAGATTATCACATTTCTCTGGAATAGCGAACGAGATTAATCATTATTCAAGCGGTCTAGTTTATATCTTCAAATAATTGTCTTAGAAAGTTCATTGACGTCAAATTGATTTTATAATATACTAATGATTATCATAAGTAATCAAAATGAACATCACACGACTAGGAGGTCCTATTATGTACAGCAAAATTCTCGTACCACTCGACGGTTCCGACAATGCCTACCGTGCACTTGACCACGCAATCGACCTAGCCAAGGTTTTCCATTCCGAACTATACTTGTTGCACATTATTGATACTGGCCGTGCCAACTCCTACAGTGGTGGCATGGCCGCTGGCTTAGTTTACAAAGAATTACTCGAAAACGACGAGCAACGCGGCCAAGCCATTTTGGATAAGGCCGTTGCTATTGCCGAAAAAGAAGACGTTCCAGTGACCCGTTTACAGGTCAAAGGGGCTACCAAACCATTAATCGCCAAGGACATCCCCGAAAAGTACGCTATTGATTTAATCGCGATGGGAAAATCCGGTACGGACGCACTTTCCCGGATTTTACTGGGATCAACCACCGCTTACGTGGTTCGGAACGCAGATACAAACGTTACCGTTGTTAGTATGCCCGATGAAGACTAAAATTTTAACCGAATATGCAAAGGCCAACCAATTTCAGAGAGACTTGGTTGGCCTTTTTATATGAAACAAACATTATTTTGGGTGCACTAAAACAACGCACTCGAAATTGCGAAAAAAAGCTGGTATCATTAAGGTACTAGCTAGTATTAAGATTGGTGGGCCAGCGTAATGCCTTTGCGTTGGTC
>DXGJ01000050.1 GCA_019113985.1 Candidatus Levilactobacillus faecigallinarum | reverse complement strand
CAGAACCGTGGCAGTCGTAGTCCCGTCACCAGCGATGTCGTTGGTCTTGGAAGCAACTTCGGAGACTAACTTAGCCCCCATGTTCTCGAAGTGGTTTTCCAATTCGATGGACTTGGCAATCGTTACCCCATCGTTCGTGATGGTTGGGTTACCGTAACTTTGTTCCAAAACAACGTTCCGGCCTTTAGGGCCCAAGGTGGTCTTAACCGTATCGGCTAACTTGTCGACACCGGCTAACATTGCGCTACGTGCGTCTTCAGAAAATTTTAATTCTTTAGCCATTTTAATCGTTCACCTCATACTAAAATTTTTAATCGTGTTGCTGGATGAGTAGTGGGAAAGTCTTAGTCAACGACAGCGACTAAGTCCTTTTCGTGTAAAACAAGGTACGTCTTGTCTTGGTACTTCACTTCAGTACCGGCATATTTGTCGAACAATACTTTGTCGCCAACTTTGACACTTGGCGCAACCTTTTCACCATTGTCCAATACCCGACCGTCACCAACTGCAACAACGTTGGCCGTTTGAGGCTTTTCTTGTGCGTTACTTGCTAACACAATGCCGCCAACCGTTTCTTCTTCTTCTTGTGGTTGGTCTAAAATGACGCGGTCTCCTAATGGTTTTAACACTTGAATCCCTCCAATGAACTTACTTTTTAGCACCGTTAGCACTTGACTAACATAAGTGCTAATCAACAATATCTAATATATGATTTTTCCCCGTAAAAATCAAGGAATTTGGCAAACTTAATTGGCGAGTGCTAATTTAGGGACACCGAATCGTCATACTGCACGATTCTTTCACGGTAGCGCTTCCCGTCCCCGACCACTTAAGCTGGCTTTACTATAGTAATTTCCGGTTTCAGATTCAATTAATTCGGTACGGGACAAAAACATTGCCCAACAATTTAAAAATGGCCCCAACTAATTGCACAAGCCTCGTGAAATTCCTGCTACCCTTAATTCCGACATTTCACCAAAATTGCACGAAAAAAGTCGCAATCTTTTTCAGATTACGACTTCCGACTACTCTTTATTGTAGTGTTCCAGGAAATAGATCAACGTTTGGAGCTCGTTGGTCAGATCCACGTTTTGGACCCGAACATCCTTGGGAACCGTGACCCGCAATGGTGTAAAGTTCAAAATCCCCTTCACCCCACCGGCAACGGCTTCGTCAGTCACCTGTTGGGCAACTTCGGATGGCACCGTTAAGATGGCCACTTGAATCTGCTGTTCCTCTAACTGGGTCCGCAGGTCGGTCATGGGATAGATGGGCACCCCACTCTGGATGGTGTTGGCAATCTTCTCATTCACGTCGAAGGCGGCACTGATCCGAACGTTACCGTCTTGGTGGAAGTTGAAGTTCAACAGGGCATGGCCCAGGTTCCCGACCCCAATCAGGGCCACGTTGGTCAAGCGGTCTTGGTTCAGAATCTTCCGGAAGAACTTGATCAGGCTCTCGACATCGTAGCCGTAGCCCCGCTTACCCAAGGCACCGAAGTAAGAAAAATCTCGCCGAATGGTGGCGGAGTCAACCTTGACGGCCTCGGAAAGCTCCGTCGATGAAACACGCGTTTTGTCAGCGTCCAGCAAAATATTCAGGTACCGGTAGTATATCGGTAACCGCTTTGCTGTGGCACGTGGAATCTTTTGTTCTGTCACAGGTACACCCTCCTAATCAATCACACAGCTACCGTTGCTGCGATAGCCGCCAACGATAACTCTTTATATCACTCATTTGCATGTGAAATTCACTTTCCCCCAAATTATAGCATACGTGCCGGCCTTGTGAAAGAAATTGCAAATATTTTTCACAATTTCTTTGCAATTTCGGTCTGTGGGCCGAGTATGCTAGAATAGAAGTTATTATCTTACCTAATCGTATTCAAAGGAGGCAGGTCTTGTGATCCTTTTACAAGTACAGCAGGTAGCCCGTCGTTTCGGCGCTACGGTGCTGTTTGAGAACGTCAACCTCGACGTTTCCGACCACGGGCGGGTCGCGTTAGTCGGCCGCAACGGTGCCGGAAAATCGACCTTACTAAAAATGATTGCTGGCGAAACCAACCCCGACGCCGGTCAAATTACGAAGAAACGGGGACTCACTATTGGTTACCAGGCGCAAAACGCGGGTCTGGCCTCAACCAAAACTGTCTGGGCTGAAATGCTGAGCGTGTTCGCTAAGTTACAAGCCATGGAAGCCAGAATTCACGAACTCGAATCCGAAATGAGCGATCCCGCCGTCATCGCCGACCAGGAACGTTTCCAACAGATCAGTTCCACTTATGATCAACTGCAACAGGACTTTAGTGACCAGAACGGCTATGGTTATCAGGCTGAGATTCGTGGCGTGCTTCACGGGTTCGAATTCGACGAAGCTTACTATGATAAACCCATCACGGAACTCTCCGGGGGGCAACGGACCCAGCTGGCCCTAGCCAAGCTTCTCCTGGAACGCCCCGACCTGTTGATCTTAGACGAACCCACGAACCATTTGGACGTGGAAACCCTGACCTGGCTCGAAGGCTACCTTCAGGGGTACGCCGGCGCCATCCTCATCGTGTCCCATGACCGGTACTTCTTGGACCACGTGGCCACAGAAGTCTATGACATGTCCCACGGGGGCGTCATTCACTACCCCGGCAACTACTCCCACTTCATCGACGAGAAGGCCGAACGGCTACGGCAGGAGTGGAAGGAGTACGATAAGCAGCAAACGGAGATCTCCAAGCTGGAGGACTTCGTGAACAAAAACATCGTCCGAGCTTCCACCACCAGGCGAGCCCAAGCCCGCCGTAAACAACTCGAGAAAATGGACCGTATCGACCGGCCCGAGGGGGATGAGAAGGTCGCCCGCTTCCGTTTCGATCCTCACCGTCAGAGCGGTAACGTGGTTCTGGACGTGGTCAATGCCGCCGTGGGCTACGACGACCAGGTTCTCTGCGAACCCATCAACCTGGACATCAAGAAGCACCAGGCCGTGGCCATCGTGGGGCCGAACGGGGTCGGCAAATCCACCCTGCTCAAGACCATTTTGGGGAAACAACCGGCCATCAAGGGCCAGTTCATCTTCGGGACCGGTGTGGACACCGGGTACTACGACCAGGACCAGACCCTGTTACACGAGAAGAAAACGGTCCTGCACGAACTTTGGGACGACCACCCCACGACGCCCGAAGGCGATATTCGCGCCATTCTGGGGAGCTTCCTGTTTACCGGAAGCGACGTCGACCAGACCGTGCATAACCTGAGTGGTGGTGAAAAGGCCCGCCTATTGCTGACCAAGTTGGCCCTGCGTCACGATAACTTCCTGATGCTCGACGAACCCACTAACCATCTGGACATCGACAGTCGCGAAGTCCTCGAGACCGCCCTCAACGACTTCGACGGAACGATTCTCTTCGTCTCCCATGACCGGTACTTCATTAACCAAGTCGCCACGCAGGTGGTCGAGCTGAGCCCGTCCGGAACCACCCGTTACTTGGGGAACTACGACTACTACATCGACAAGAAGGCCGAACAGGACGCCTATGCGGCCAAGGAAGCCGAAGAAGCCGAGGCCGCTAACCCAACCGTTGTGGCACCCAAGCAGACTCAGTTGGATTACCAACAGCAGAAGGACCGGGCGAAGGCGAAGCGCAAGCTGAGTCGCCAGGTCGCCGCTCTCGAAGAACAGATGGGGCAACTTGAAGCCCAAAAGGCCGATATCGAGAAAACCATGAGCCTGCCCGAGAACTTCAACGATGCGGAGAAGTTGGGCGACCTCCAGAATCAGCTCAACGACTTGACCCAGCAGCTGGACACCGTTGAGGATGACTGGACCACTCAGAGTCTAGAACTCGAAGACTTTGAGGACGCTTAACCGAATTCATAAAAAAGGCACCTCCCGTTTATCGCGGAAGGTGCCTTTTGGTTTCGCCATCTATTTTACGGGGTCAGCCACCCAGTCGAAGTCTAGACTGGGGTCGGCGTTCAGCGTCGCGTCGGCAAACTCACCGTGGCGGAAAGCTACCTCAGCGTACGCCCCAATCATCGCGGCGTTATCGCCACAGAGCTTCAACGGTGCCTTGACCAACCGGGTGCCCGGCACCTCTGCCAGGTCGTGGTCCAGACGTTCACGCAAGCCCTGGTTCGCGGCCACCCCACCAGCTAGAATCAGCTGGTGAACGGGGTACTCTTGCAGCGCCCGGAGCGTCTTCTCGGCCAACACGTCGACCACCGCCTGCTGGAAGCTGGCAGCTAGATCGTGCTTGTCGAGGGTCTCGCCAATCTGGTCGGCATGGTGGCTGGTATTCAGGAAGGCACTCTTCAACCCGCTGAAGCTAAAGTCGAAGTTGTCGTCCTTTTCCATCGCCCGCGGGAAGTGGAACGTGTCCTGTCCCTGATGGGCCCACTGGTCGACGGTCTTACCGGCGGGATAGTTCACGCCCATCACGCGCCCGACCTTATCGAAGGCCTCGCCAGCGGCATCGTCGCGAGTCTCACCGATGACCTCGAAGTGGTCCTCGGCCGACATGTAGACCAGCTCGGTGTGCCCACCAGAAACTAACAGCGCCATCGCTGGGAATTCAATGGGTTCCACGTAACGGGCCGCGTAGATGTGCCCGGCCAGGTGATTTACTGGAATCAAGGGTAGGTTGTGAGCAAAGGCCACCGTCTTCGCGGCAGTCACACCGATCAATAGGGCTCCGACCAGACCGGGACCGTACGTGACGGCCACAGCATCCAGGTCGTCGTAGGTCACGGCGGCCTCGCTGAGGGCATCCTTGATGCACAGGGTCACTTCTTCGATGTGGTGCCGACTGGCAACCTCGGGAACAACCCCGCCGAAGCGCTGGTGACTCTTAATCTGGGTCGCCACAATGTTCGAGAGAATCTTATGACCGTCTTCGATAACGGCCACACTGGTCTCGTCACAACTCGACTCAAAGGCCAGAATTAAATTTCGCTTATCCGTTGGACTCACTCCTTCTTAACTTATCCGTGACGCCTACTGATTATCGGCTGCCACCGCAACGGTCTCCAAATCAAGAACCATGTCCGCCGCATCCTCGTGGTCACCAAAGTAGTACCCGCGCTTGATGCCGGTCTGCTTAAAGTCCAACTCGCCGTACAGGTGCTGGGCTTGCTGATTCGAGACCCGGACCTCCAGACTGACCGTTTTGTAATCCAACTGCTGGGCTTTTTTAATCATAATGCTCATCAAAAACCGCCCTAATCCCCGATCCTGATAGTCGGGCAATACGGCAATGTTGGTGATGTGTGCGTCCTGCGTCCGTTCGTCAAAGGTGCTGCCGATAAAGGCCAGTAATTGGTCGTTGCGCCGAATCACCAGGTACAAGCGATCCTTTTCCCGCCGCAGTTCGTTAGCGAACGCCGTTGAGTCCCAAGGCGCCTTACCGGCGTACACGGCCCGTTCGATTTCAATCATCTCGGGGATGTCGGTGAACATGGCCTTCGCCACGAAATAGCTAACGTCGCGAATCACGACCGAATGGTTCTTGACCCCGAGGGCCTCCTCCCGTTCGAGTTCCCGACTGCCAAAGACATTTTTATACCAGGTTTTAAATTTTTTCAACATACGATGTGGTATCCTCCCCAGGGTTCTTCGCGCGCCATTCGGCCTCGGCTTGGGTCAACCGTAGATAGTTGGGAACCAGCCGGTCGACATCCTTCACGGGGGTCATCGTGGCCCCTAACAGCCCAATCGTCGCCACCTGTGGCAAGTCCAGCCAGGGGCTGACCTGTGGCGTTGCCGCGGATATCGTGGTCGCAATCAGGTCAGCAAAGTGGTCGGCATCCCCCAAGAACCAGACGGGTTCCGCGTATTCTTGGACCGCCGTTAAGAAGGCCGTCACATCCATGTGTGCATCGGCAATCACCGCCACCGGCCGACCGTTTTGAATCCGGTACAACCCGGCGAAGACGTTCTGGTTCCGAGCATCAAATATCGGGGCAACTAACGCGCCCTCGACCGGCACATTGGCCGCCAGGGTAACCAGACTAGAGACCGTGACCAGCTCGATGTTCAGGGTCGTGGCCAAGACCTTGGCCGTGGTCACGGCGATGCGAATCCCTGTGTATGAGCCAGGGCCAGCCGCTACCACGATACGGTCCAGGTCGGCCGGCTTGAGGTCCGCCATGGCCAACAGACGTTCGATCTCTGGCAAGAGATATTCTGCATGTTTTTGGTGAACCGTTACCGTAATCGCGGCTAACACCGTGGTGTCATCTAAAACTGCTACGCTTAACGGTCGGTTCGATGTATCAATTGCTAAAATTCTCATCTGTTAGGTCCCCTTCAACGACGTCTTGCCAAGCACAGAGATGATAAAAGCGGCGTCCCTTTAGTCGCGATGCACCGCTTTTCTTGGCTATTTTCATTCGGTTTACTTTATCATCCATACCAGTCTACTATACTACCACAAAAGGCGCGGTGAAACACCCCATTCGCTGACCAGTACGCGCCCCTAGTTGGTGGTCCAGTCCACCGTTGCGATTGCGGCAATCGTTGTCCCTACCTTGATTTGATGCAGGGTCTGGTGGTCCTGGTGTACCACTTCACTCGTTACCTGATGACCATACTGCACTTCATTTTCAAAACGAATCCGAATGTCAGTTGGTTGGTGCTGGCGCAAGAAGTCCGCCGGTAACGTATCTAGTAACCAATCGAAGTAGTGGGCGTTGTTCACGTGACCGTTGTTGTCGATATCGAAGTACCGAACCGTGTAAGGCTTGATGCGAACATCCGCATCTTGCGGAAGCCGTGCCGGCCGCGGTAACCGGGGCAAGCGCGTGGTCTCTTCACTGCCGTAAGGGGTCATCAGCTCGGTCGGAATCGTAGCAATCTTACGGGTCGCATAACTCATGGTGACCCAGATGCCCTCGGCGTAGGCCAGCGTCTGGCCCTGCGCATCGAGGACCCAGTACTCGCGATAGGCGAAGTAGCGGTTATAGGCGGTGGCCTTAGTCTTCAAGGTCACGGTCTCCCCTAACTCGGGCAACCGGGTGACCTGAACATGATACTGGGTGACCACCCAGCCGACGCCCAGATGGTTGACGAAGGCCGTGTCCAATCCCAGGTCAGTCCCCTGATCATCGGAGACCAGAACCAGCAGGTTGACCAACATCGCCAGCGTTAGGTGTCCCGTGTCGTCCGTTTCGTAGTAAACGACCCGGTGTGGTTCGGTAAATGTCGTCGCACTCATTCGGTTGTTGCCTCCTCATCCAGGTGGTGATAGATCCGATAGACGTCTTGTTTCTTCATCTGCCGCAGGTTCGCCACTTCCTTGATTGCCGCGTTAGGCTTTTCACCCGCTGCAATCAACCGGTCGACCTGGGTCTCAACGGGTTCGCTCAGATCAACGGTTGGCGTGTCACTGGTCGGGGCGGGATTGCCACCAACCAATACCACGAACTCGCCACGAACCTGGTCAGTCGCCGCCCATTCGGCTAGCTCGTCCAGGCTACCCCGCAGAAATTCCTCATAACGCTTGGTCAGCTCACGACAGAGCACTGCTGGGCGGTCACCGCCCAGACCGCTCGCCAGGTTGGCTAACGTCTTCTTCAACCGATGGGGCGCTTCGTAAAAGATCAGGGTCTCCGGCCGTTCTTCGAGTTCGGCGATCTCCGCCCGCTGGTCCTTGGGCTTGCGGTCCAAGAAGCCGTAGAAGTAGAACGGCTGGGGCGCTAGTCCGGAGGCAATCAACGCGGTCAAGCCTGCGTTGGCCCCGGGAAGTGGTGCGACCGGAATGCCGGCCTGCGCACAAGCCACGACCAATTCGTGCCCGGGGTCGCTGATTGACGGCATCCCCGCGTCGCTGACCTGAGCAATCTGCAGGCCCGCTTGCAGCTTCGCCATGAGTTGTGGAATCCGTTCCTGGGTATTGTGTTCGTGAAAGCTGATTTGCTTGGTGGTAATGTCAAAGTGGTTCAAGAGTTTCTGGGTGTTTCGGGTGTCCTCCGCCGCAATCAGGTCGACGTCTTTTAAGGTCTTAACGGCACGAAAAGTCATGTCATCAAGGTTCCCGATGGGCGTTGGGACCAGGTAAAGCCGGCCCGTTGTCCCCTGTTCAAAGCTCCGTTGTCGTTCCATGATTGCCTCCTATTGATCGCGATAAATAACTTCTAAACAAAACGCGCACTCTTCATCCTGCTTGCGCCGGGTTCCGTAGAATTCCCGGCACACGTGAAAGCCTTCTTCGTAGAGCTTCTCCAAGATTTGGCGGGATTTCGATAACCCCTGTTGGGTCTCGGGAGCCTCCGGAAGGCTCTTCTGAAGTTCGCGCATCAGGTCCCGTAAGTGCTGATTCTCAATCTCAAGTTCGGCGTTCTGTTCAAACACCTGCGTCAATTCCGCCTGTAAGTCAGTGAATTGGGTCACCGTTTGATCGAGCTGGGCCTTGATGTCTTTCAATTGATCGTATACTGCTTGTTTATCCAAACTGCCACCCCTCCTTTTCTGACGCGGTTTAGCGCGGTATTTGCGCTAGAATCTGTAGCGTTAAGGCTTCTAGAATGTTCTGAAAGTTCATGTTACCGGCGAGCTGGCCGTGTGTCTCCAGGGTCAAGGCCACAATGGCCAGTAGCTGGTCGGTCGGTAAGACCTGCGCCACCCGGGCGCTCTCTTGGGCCACTTGGGGATAGGCTAAATCGGTCGCTGGGAGACTGCCGGCTTGCTGCCGCAACGCGTCATGCCAGACCTGGATTACCATGTCTAGCAGTAAGCGTTGGCGGTCGCGATTCGGCGCCAGCGGAACCAGATCCGTCTGTACCCGCACAAAGGCCCGCTCGTCATTCTGACAGCAGGCTGTAAACCAGTGTTCGACCGCGGTCTGTGCCGTCCCCAACCAGTCATCGGTGGTCAGATCCGTGGCGGCTTGGACGCTCTCGGTCAGGGTCGCTAACAGGTAGCGTTGACTGGGGGCCACGCCGGCCCGTTCAAGTCCCGCGGCCAGTTTGACCGCTGGCACGGGCAAGAGGTCAACAATCTGGGTCCGCGAGAGAATCGTGGGTAGAATCAGATTCTTATTGGCCGTCAGGAGTAGGGCTACCGTGTTGCCCACCGGTTCTTCGATGAACTTCAGGAGACTGTTCGCCGCCTCGGTGGTCATGCGTTCCATCTGATCAACGATGAAAACTTTCTGGTTGCCCTCGACCGCACTCTTAGTGAACTCGGACTTGAGGTAACGAACCTGGTCGATTTTGATACGTTGACCGTCCGGAACCACGGTCACCACATCGGGATGGTCCCCCGCCATGATGCGGTGGCATTCGGGACACTGACCACAGGGGAGACCATCGTCGCCGACGTGTTGGCAGAAGAGCCGCATGGCAATGGTCCGGGCGAGCTCCTGGCGACCGGTCCCGTCCATCCCGTTGAACAGGTAGGCGTGGGCCAATCGGTTCTCATCGATTAAGTGCATAAAGTGTTGAACCAACTGCGGCTGTGACTGTTGGGCCGCAGTAATCGGCGTCTCTTGGGTCATGCCAACCTCCTAAAACTGATGGAACTGGTCAACGGGCAGGACAAAGACCGTCGCGCCCCCCACCTGAACTTCGACTGGGTAAGACGACGTGTTATCGAGTTGCGCGTCCAGGTTGACCGGCGGGGTCATAAACTGTTGCCGGGTGTGGCTGGTGGTCTTGATCAGGTCCAAAACTTCGGCGACCCGGTCGTCTTCCAGACCAATCATAAAGGTCGTGTTCCCGGACTTCAAAAAGCCGCCGGTGGTCGACAGCCGCGTCGCCCGAATGTCGTGGTCGATAAACTGGTTGCTAAGACGATTAGCGTCCTTATCCTGAATAATTGCAATGAGTAATTTCATGGTGGTTCCTCCCTTAAATGCCGGTGGTAAAGTATGTGCTGGCCGTTTGCTTAATAAGATTCAAAGCGGCGTCAACGACTTGTTCTGGGGATTGCGTGGCATCGATCAGCTTGATGCGCTCCGGTTGCGCCCGCTGGAGCTTCAGGTAAGCTGCCCGTACGCGGTCATGAAAAGCCGTCTTCTCGACGTCCAACCGGTCGACCTTTTGCGGGTCGCGGTGGGCCTGGATGCGCTTGAGCCCCACTTCGGCAGGAACGTCAAAGTAGATGGTCAGGTCAGGCAACAAGCCGTCGGTAGCGAATTCGTTCATCTTGGCGACTTGGTCTTCCCCAATCTGCCGCCCCGCTCCCTGGTAGGCCACGGAACTGTCCACGTAACGGTCGCACAGCACCAATTGGTCGGCGGCTAAGGCCGGTAAGATGGTCTGCGCCAGGTGTTGCCGCCGGGCCGCTGCATAGAGTAGGGCCTCGGTTCGGTAATCCATCTCGGTGTTCGCCCGGTCCAAGATGATGGCCCGAATGCTTTCAGAGATGGGATTGCCACCCGGTTCCCGAGTGATGGTCAATCGGTCGCCCAATTCGGGTGTTAATGTTGCCGTGATTGTTTTTAGCGCACTGGTTTTCCCGGCGCCATCGGGTCCTTCAAAACTGATAAACGTTCCTGCCAAAATACTCGTCCCCACTTTGTAAGTCTAAATTAACGCTTCAATAATTAGCTTCCTATAATTGTCGATATCAATAGATACATTGTACTTTAATTCAGAAATGATGTCTATTTGAACCCGTGGTCCTTGGGGATAAAACTGGTGAAGTTAGTCGTTGCTTGGCGCTCTGCTCTGCCGGAACCGATCCACCGTCGTGGGCACGACTCCGGAGCCTCACCCAACCCGTGAGTCTCCGCAGCTCGGCCTTCTTGTAAGCTGGCCCAAACCACCAGCTAACAAGAACGACACCACGGTGGCTCAAACCGGCGCCGCGCCGCTAACTTACATAATTGTAGGCAACCTACAGCGTACCAGCCACCGCATCTAGTCGTGAAGATGTTCCAGAAACAAGCTCATATTGATAACTTTTACCTAAGTCTCAAGTGACCCATGTAATCTAGAACTTATCCACCTGTGCTTAACTAATTTTCATCAACCTAAAATGGCTATCATAAATCATGCCACATTTTAAATTAGTTGCAACCGACTTGCTATTGTTACCCACAAAATAGTCCAGCCACCCGTCAAACGCCAGAATGTTACTAAACAAAAAATCGTACCCTCGAATAACTTATACACAAGTTGATAAGCCATTGCCAGCCACCAAAGCCATATTATTATGCCCCGTTTTCAAAAATAACTACTGCTACACCCTACAGCTCTGCTAATAAATACTCGCGCCACCCAGCCAATCCGTCGTTATAAAAACCAACACACCTTTCTCGGCTTGTCAGACATCAATAAATAGCTAATTTACATCCACATGGCAGGAAAGGCCCCATATTTACAATAACTCATAACGAAGCAAGCCTTACCTCCCGCACTAGATAACACTTATCCACAACCTAAACGCAGTGGAGCCGGTTTATGGCACCGTGGTGTCGTTGGTGTTAGTCAGCGTTTTTCAGCTGACTTACACCAAGGCCGAGTTCCGGAGACCCGTGCACTTTGCGGGGCTTCGGAATCGTGCCCACTACGGTGCCGCGGTGCCGGCGCAACGAAGCGAACAGCAGCGACCAACGCAGCAAGCTTCGTATGACCACCGTAGCCAGTAAAAAAACGACCGACCACACGGGCCAGTCGTTAACCAGTTTAAACATCGTATTCGGTTTCTTTAATCCCAGCGTTCATCAGGTCGTACGGTGTCTTCATCTTGTCCGGATCCCAGCTGGCGACCCCAACGACTAACCGAATATCCAGGTTAGCCAGGGCCTCGTTCGCCGCTAAGTCCTTGGCAAAGTTGGTCTTAATCCGACCGGCGGCAATCGATGCACCGTCCGCATTGGTGAAGAGCAACACCGCCCAAGTTGGATTTTGCCGGTCCAACAGGTAAGTGATGTCGTTAGTTCGCATGGCCTTCTTGATGGTCCCCGAGACCAACTTCAACAGCTCCCGCAGCTGACCGTCACTGACCATGTTACGCATTTCAGAGAAGTAGCGGATCCGCACAATCATGGTGGTCACCGGCAAGTCGAAGCGTCGGTTGGTTTCGGTGAAGACCGCGGTATCCTCAATGTACGAGACCGTGGTCCGCAAATTGGTATCCTCGTCAAAAGCCCCCCGTTCGATCAAATCACTGCGGAGCTTCGCGTTCTGCGTTTGTAACTGACGGGTGTAGTCGGTCACGCCATAGAAGCTCATCGACAAGAGCAACGGGACGAACAACCAGTAGGCCAATGCCCAGGGAATGATACGATTGTCGACCTGGGTTGCATAAATAACAATCAGAATCTGGGCAAAAACAAACCCCAGATTCAACAACAGGCCGGTCACCAGCCCCCAGAAGTAGGTAAACAGAATCAAGCAGACCGTGACACCCAGGAAAATGGCGTTGACCATCAGGTAGTTGGTATGGGTCGCCGCCATGCCCAGCGCCAGGATGGCCATCCAAAACAGAAAGAAGATCAGGTACAGGTCGGTCCACCAACTGGCCCGGGTTTCTTTCTTATTCATAGCGCCGCCTCCCTCGATGTTTCCGGCTCATCCGACCGTGCTTGCCCAGTAGTAAAATCAGGGCCAGCACAATAATAGCCACAATGCCTAACGCGACCGCCAGGTAAACCAACAGTTGCGAATTTTTACTCAGAGTCTCGCGGGCGTTAAGTTGCCGGTTTATCAGCTTATTTTTCTTGAAACGATACCCGAAGTGGTTGTTATCCTGGTCGACTACGATGGCATCCCCCGTGTACTGGGCAATGTTGCGTTGGTAGTTAATCTGGGTCGAGGCCAGGTAAGTCGCATTATCGCTGGCTCCGGTGACCACTAATAGCCCTTTCTTTTGGTTATACGGTGACCGTAAGAGCTGCGCAGTTCCCATCTGCTGACCATAGAGTTCCTCGATGCTCAATTTTTCGTTGGACAGGAAGCCGGTCAGTTTTGAATTGTACTTAAAATACAGTTTCGAATTCAAGTGTTTGACCAGCGCGTTGTCCTTGGCCGACCCAAAAGCAATCACGTTGGCATTTTTTAAGACGTCCTGACTAGGCTGGTGGTCGTAGACCCGAATTCGGCCCTGATTACTCTGCGCGTAATTGCCAATCAGGTTAAACAGGTTGGTCATGGTCGCGTAATCGGTGGCACTCATGGTCTTGGGCCGGACCACGACGATGTTATCGTAGGTCGAATTTTTCAGGAATAAATTCGGATAGTTACTAAAGAGCAGGTCGTTGCCCGGTGCCGACTTCACCGCGGCGTCCGAGTCGGGTTCAATGCTGGCCCAGGGCGTCTGGTTATTGGTACTGTTGGCCGGTTGCTTGATAGGCAAGTCCAGGGCAACCCGCACCGTGAAACTGTTGCCCAGCGCCATCCCCTTGGGCAACGTAACCGTAAAGGTGTCGTTGTCTGCGCGCTTGGCAGTCAGGTGCTGGCTACCAATGGCCGTATCGTTAACGTAAACGGTCGCTAGGGCGCTGTCGAAGTCAAGGTTCTTGGCATACCGCAGGTGGAGCGTGATCTTCGACCCGTCGGCATTATTGCGGTCGACTGGTAGACTCACGAAGTAGCTCCGTTCCTGGTGCCCACTCCCCGTCAGCTTATCGGCACTGGTGGTCAGCTGGTAGTGGCCCTGATAATGCAGGTCCGAGGTGAAGGTTTGGGTGCTCTGCCGGACAGATTCCGTCGCGCGCGTGGTCTCCTGCATCAACTCCGAGTTCGCCACGAAGCGAGCGGTCTTCTGTAGCAGACTATCGGTTAACGCCGTGACCACCAGGTAGTAACGGTCCTTCTCCCGGAAGAAGCGAATCTGCCCTTGGTTCTGCAGGTCAGTACGACTGATCCGTCGTTGAAACTGCTTGGGGAGGTTCCGATAGCGCCCAACGATGACCTGATAGTCCGCATTCTCGGCGGTCTTGTCGGTCATATCACTGACCGGAATCTGCTGGTTCTCGGTGGTGATCACCCGCGACTCCCCCGTCAAGACGGTCATGCTGGCCGCCAACTCGGCATCACTGGCCCCCGCCGGCACCCGAATACTGGCATTCTTTTCGGCAATCGTGTCTGGCCCCGAGAAGTGGTCATAAAATGACTTGATGGCGTTGGTCGGTGGCATCAACTTGTACTGAAAGTTCACGCTGGAGTGACTATCCACGGTCAGCCAGTTGGCCGGTGTCTGGGTCAACCGATAGTCGCGTTTCCCGGCGGCATTTAGAATCTGACCGTTGATTTTCAAAACATTCTGGCCCTGTAGCAACCGCAGCGGAATCTTGATTGACTTGGTCTGCAACCCCGTTTGCTTGCTGGGCCGGAACGCGTAGAACTTGACGTCATTTAACGTGACCGTGATGTCCGATAACTGTCGGCTACTCAACTGGGAGACCTGAAAATTCAGGTTCAGCGTCGCCCGTTTGACCTGCCAGTAATCCATCTTGATGAAGTAGGTGTTCATCTCAACCGACTGACCCGCCAGACTGGTCGTGTTGTTTTGAAACGGCTGTGTGTAGTTCTTGAGACTCGCCGCCTGCGCCGGGACGGTCCCGACCAGCAGGCAGAAAAGCCCCGCCGCGAGCAGGCCCCATCCCCTACTGATACCGTTTCGTTTTATACCATTTAGCTTGTTGATGAAAGACTTGTTCACGAATATACCCCACCATTCCGTATGCTGCGACGGCCAACCACATCTGACTATAGACCACGTACATGAAGATAATGATCAACAGGTTATTAAACGTCATCTCCCCCTTCTCGGTCGTAATCGTCACGAAGGTGCTGATCACGAAGAGGAGGACGGCAAACAGCCACAGCGCATTATTAAATCCTTGCAGGTCCGAATGGGCAATGTCAGCGACCGAGAGGACAAAGACCGTATCAGACAAAATCAACGATGTCATCAGGAGAAAGTAGATGGCCATAAAGTACAAGAGGTCGAAGCGAATCGGTCGCCCACTCTTGGTGAACACCAACCGGAGATTCTTCAGAATAACGTAAATGTTGCCCTTGACCCAGCGGGTTCGTTGATGAAACCAGACGTCCAGGGTCTGCGGTTCCTGTTCCCAGGTGACCGCCTTGGGCTGAAAATAGATGTGATACCCCATCCGGTAGATGCGGAAACTGATCTCCGTATCCTCGGCCAACGCCTTGGTGTCCCACCCCCCAATCTGCTCCAACAGGTTGCGGCGAATCACGTAGTTGGTCCCGGGAATCGTGCAAAGCTTAAACAGCCGCAGTCGCCCGGCCTGGGCCATCCACTGAAAGGATAGCGTCTCGACGTTGATGAAGCGAGTCAGGAGCGAGGCGTTCTTGTTCCGGGTGCGGAACTTACCAATCACCGCACCGTACTGATCGTTTTGCATCAGCTCACCTACCAGGATACGGAGCGCCGGACGTTCCGGCGTGTTATCGGCATCGTAGACCGAGATGATGCTGCCCTTGGCCTTTTTGAGGCCGATATTCAGGGCATTGGACTTGCCCTTTCCACCGGTCACCTTGTCCGTGTTGATCACGTGCAGGTTCCGTTCGGGGTAGGTCTTCTGGATATTTTCCAGGAGCTGGGCCGAATTATCACTCGAGTTATCGTTGATCACGATGATCTCGTAACGGTCGCGCGGATAATCGAAGTTCAAGAGGGACAGCACGGTCCGCACGATGACGATGCCCTCATTATGAGCCGGCACCATCACGCTCACGAACGGCACGTCCGCGGGTAGCTCGGGAGCCGGGGTCTTCACGTCCTTGAGATACTGGGTGTACCCGGCGATGGTCAGAACCAGGTTCACGGCCATGATGCCCCAGATAACGATAATGGAAACCAGTACAAAATAGTCTAAAACGCTCACCCGATTACCTCCTTTGATGATTTTGCCAAAACATGCGGCGATAGATTTGCCGACCGACTACGATAAAGGCAACCAGAATCACAAACGTCACGATGAAGAAGACCCACAGAAGCCAGCTCTGCACCTTGAAGTAGCCCTTTAACGCCACGTGGTTCTTCCGTTGCGGATTGAATCGGGGCAGCGCCACCGACGACGCCCCGACCGTTATCTCTCGGCCGTTCAAGAAATAACTGCCGTGGTCGTAGCGAAAGGTCGCCGAGGCACTGGTCATATGGCTAGTCAACTGGCGCCCCGGATCGTACCAAGTGGTCTGCACCTGACGGACCCGCTGCATCGTCGCTCGTAAGGCCTTGGTCGAATCGACCATCGGGACGGTCAACGCGGTCGGCAAGTACCAGTCCAGGTCGTTCGCCGCGTGTCGACCGTTTTTCACCGTCTGTAACGTGCGTAAGGGTAATCCGTACCAGGTCTGGCCGTAGGTGGTCCCCAGATTGTCTTGCCGCGCAAAAGTGGTGGTCACCGGGTCTGGCAATAGCAACACCGTTGAAGCCCGCTGCAAGCCATACCGCCGAAAGACCTTGTCCTGATTCCAGTAGGCCGGCGCGCTCACGCCGACCGGCAAGACCTGACGTTGGCCTAGCTGATTCAGTTCGCCGACCATGAGTTGCTCGAGAGTTTGACCGCTCTGGGCGTTGGCCGCTCCCACGATGGGGGCTTGCAGGAAGATCACACCGCCCTCCTGTTCCAGGTCAACCAAGGTCTGAGTAAAGCGTTTGAAGGCGTGAAACGTGGTGTTGTCGGCAACCGAGGTGGTGCTGATTGCGAACGGTACACCCGCCGCGTAGAGTTCCTTACCCAGCTGACGCAACAGCTTCAGGTTGGTGTACGGGGTCACGCCGGTCACGGTCAACAGGGGCTGGTACCGCCGCGTCTGCCCGAACAGTGCAGCAATCGTCTGACTGGCCAGCGTGAAACTATAGCCGTCGGCCACGATGTAGGGCAGATAGCCCGCCCGACGATGAACGACGCCGTACGCGTGGGGGGCCAACCCGGCACTCTGGGTCGCCAGGGTACCGAAGCACTGCGTGTTCTTCGCGAACGACGCCAACAATGTCAGATCGGTACTAAATGGCAGGAGCTGCCAGTTCTGTCCCGAACGGAGGACGAATTGCTGGTGATACGTGGCGACCCGCTTCGCGCCTAACTGGGTTGCCTCTTGAGCCGTTAGCGACGAGCCAATGTGCAGGTGAATCCCTTTAAACGCCTGACGATCGCGGACGAACGCGCGATTCTGTAACCGCCCCTGCTCCCAGTTATTGAGTGTGACGACCCCGCGGTACTTGCGGGTGGTCAGCTGCCCTTGGTAATAATCGCTAAGGCGCTCGCTCTGGGCCTTGATGCCCAGACTAGCAAAGATGCGTTGCACCGCAGCTAACTTTTTCTGCCCGCTAACGGTCGGGTTGATGGCGTCGTAAACAATCAAAACGCGGCGGTCGTCCGTCGTAGCTGCCCGAGCTGGGGTCGCCGTCATAAGCGTCCCGCTGATTGTCAGGAAACCTAGTAGGACCAGCCAAATCGTGAAATGGTGACGTCTCATTTGGGCACCTCCTCAACTTGATCGGTTGCCGGCGTAGACCACAACCGGTGATTTAACAGGTCGGCCAGGAAGGTCAGGAGAATCAGGTCCAGGCTGACCGGCACCATGAACAGGTGCTTGGCCAGGTCGGCATCCCCATCCCCGATGATTGAAATGATGGGCACGAAGATGAAGATGGTCAAGAGTCCCGTTACCAGGAAGAACCGGAGGACCCCCATCGGCTGCTTTTGTCGCCAGTCGTTATAAGCCCCCACACCGAAGACAATCAACAAGGCAACCGTCAGGAGCAGGTCAAACGCAAACTTCCGGGGAAAGAAGGCTCCCGCGGTAGAACTGAATAACGTGAAAAACGTTACTTGTTCCCCTGCAGCGTGCCCGGTCCCCGCTTGATAGTCCCCAACGGCCTTAACCTGGGTAATCATCATATCGCCAGCCGCGACGTCGAGGAGTGTTTGAAACTGCTTAGGGTTCTTGGCATAATATCTCAAAATCCAGCCGAACCCCGTTTTCTGGTTCAGGTGTTTGTGGACGTAGTCGGAGCTGGGGCTGATGGCCGCAAACGTCTTGGGATAGTAGTCCTGAGCGCTCATCAGGGCGAACTGCTGGCTGGCCCCTTGCTTCTTCAACCGCTTACTGGGGTCACCGTTATGTATCAGAACACCATGCGTCACAGCCTGGTACTGGTTAATGTCGTTGAATTGCTTGGTAATCAGGGTGTAGGTCAGGACCCCGGTGATCAAAATCCCCACGATGCCGGCCAGAACGGCCAGCCACGCGACCTTATGGCGACAGACCAGGAACAGACCCAGACTGGCTACCGCATAACTCAGGGCCAGGGGGGCGTTCTGTTGCTTATTGGCAATCAGGAGCATCACGCTCACGAAGTACAGCACCGCCAACGCCTTGGTGTGATAACCCGGGCGTCGGCCCACCAGCATCAAGGCCGAGAAGGCGTACAACGCCAGGACCAACATGCCGGGTTCCGCGAAGAACGAATTAAAGTATAGCGTAAACGAGGAATCGGCAAAGATTAGGACCACTAGCAGGGCAATGATGTAGCTCCGCAGCCGGCGGAACGGGTGCGTCAGGGCCTGGGTCAGCAAATAAATGGCCCCCAGGTACGGGACGTAATAGACCAGCCCCAAGAACCGCAAATCAAACACGGTCTTGCTATAAAACACCTTGTTTAAAACTACCGCCAGTCGCACAAATAGTGGCTGGGACGAAAAGACTGCCGCGTGGGTCTCGTTAAAGTACTGCATGATGCCTAGCTTAGGATTAATAAATCCTAGCATGTGATAACCCTTAAACTTATAAAGTCCATTAACAAAAATTGCGCGGTAAAAATCCCCGTTATCGGCTAGGCCGTGAAACGGGGGAATGAATAGGAGCCAGCCCGCAATCAGGGCCACACAGACGGTTGCCAATAACGCCGGCGAGACGTGACGGGTGAATCCGTGCCAGCCGGTTACGCAGGCCCGTTGAATCCCTTTAACCACCGTGTCGCCCCCTTTCTAAAGTGTCTGATGCTAATAGTTGGCCGCATTCAAGACCGTTAAATTATTATAGGAATAACTCTGTCCCGTCTGCGCATCCCCGATGCCCCCACGTAACGGCGAGGAGGCCTGGGTGACCTGGGTCTTCCAGGCCAGTTGCATGGCCCGGTCGTAATTCTTCTGGTCATGTTGACAGGCGAAAATCATGGCTGCCAACGCGTAATTGGCCGGGGATTGCCCCAGGTTACTAGCGCTTCCCGCCGTGGTATAGCCGTTATAAAGCTGGTGCTTGGCAACCTGTTGGGCCAACCAGCCGCGGCTGGCAGACCGTAGCTTACCCACTTCGGCCAGGTGAAGGAGAACTTCCAGTGCCTCCGACGTGTTCAGGTTCTTGGTGCCATAGGTCAGGCTTTGCCAGTTGAAGTTGGCCGCGTACAGGGGAAAGACATCCCCCAGGTAGCCACCTTCGAGCACCCGAACCTGCTTCTGGTAGGCCTTACGCCCCGCCTTAGTGGTCTGTTCATAATAGTGCAGCGTCAGGAGGTCGATGTAGGCCAAGCTACTGGTCTTAGCCGCTCGCTTGGCCTGCGGGTCGTAGTAGTCGTAAACGCGACCCCCACGAATCGCACCCGTCTTTAAGGCCGCAAAGTGGTTCGCGGCTTCTTGGCGGTAACGGGCCGTACCACTCAACGCGTCGTAAACGTTCAACGCCCGGATAATCCGTAGGTCGTCCAGCGTGGCATTGACTGCAAAGCGTTTTCGACTCCGCGGGTCATAGCGATAACTAAACTGACCGTGGTCACCGAAGGTCTTGACGGTCGCCCGGTAGAAAGTCTGAAACTTCTTGAACTGCCGGTGCTGGGCCAAGTACAGCAGCCACATCCCCGCGGATTCGCTCAGGAGTTCATGCCCGGTCGCAGCCCCCGCTTGACGGGTCGCGGTGTCTCGATAATTGGTGTAGATGCCCTGACTGGTGACCATCTTTTGGGAAATGAACCGGGCGAGTTGGGCCTGGTTCCGCCGGTCGGTGGCCGTCCGACGCTGGGACTTCGTCACCAATACCTTGGGCGACTGCTTGGGCGGGGTCATGGTGGCCGTTTTCGCCCGACACCCCACCAACGTTAGTAAACTAACCATTCCAAGAACAACCCAAAACCGTCGCACGTTTATCCCCTCCAGTGATTTTCCCCAAAAGTGTCTTCAAGCCCATAGTAGCATGGTCATCCTGAAAGATAAACCATGGATAGGCCTGTTTTTAGGCAATTTTTATCACGAAAAAAGCGGCAGGTCATCTCGCCATCGCGAGGTCTAACCTACCACCATCTCATCGGTAAAAATACCTTAATCTTGGAACACGTTCGGGGCAATCCGCTTGCTGCGAACGTGGCGTCGCCGGGCTTCCCGGTATAAAAAGAGGTACGTCTGCCGGGCCAGCGCCGTATTGGCGGTCATTTCGTTGTCCGCATCGGCAATCGCCTCTTGGGTCTGCTTGGCGTGATCCCAGCGATCCTTGGCATCATCGATACTGACCAATAACTGGTCATCGTAGACCGCCCGTAACGCGGACGCCCGCTTCTTTTTTCTCCCAAACATGCCGTAACCCCCTTCTACATCTCCGTGCGCCCTTCGACCGCCTTGAACAGCGTCATCTCATCGGCGTACTCAATATCACTCCCGACCGACAACCCGTGGGCGAGCCGGGTGACCTTGATGCCCGCCGGCTTGATCAACCGGGACAGGTACATGGCCGTAGCTTCCCCCTCGGGCGTGGCGTTGGTCGCGATGATAACTTCTTTGATGGCCGGATTCTGCTGTAGCCGTCCAATCAGGCTGGTAATGTTCAGGTCGTCAGGGCCCTTGCCTTCGATGGGCGACATCACCCCGTGTAAGACGTGGTACAGGCCGTGATACTCCTTCATCCGCTCCATGACCATGATATCCTTGGCCTGTTCGACCACCAAAACGTGGGACTGATCACGGGTCTTATCCGCACAGATGCTGCACGGGTCGCTTTCCGTGATGTTGCCACAGATCGAGCAGAAGTGCAGGTCGCGCTTGGCCGAGATGAGGGCCTTCGAAAAAGCCGTCACGTCGTCTTGGGCCATATCAATGGTATAAAACGCCAGTCGGGTCGCCGATTTCTGGCCAATCCCCGGTAACTTCATATAACTGTCGATCAACTGTGCAATGGGTTCTGGATACTGCATGGTGCCGTCCTTTCTGGTACGCGGCTTACATGCCCGGGATGTTCATCCCCTGGGTGTACTTGCCTAAG
>DXGJ01000049.1 GCA_019113985.1 Candidatus Levilactobacillus faecigallinarum | reverse complement strand
GTGGCCTGTGAGGTACTCTGGTTATTGACCAGTCCCGCGGCGGCGTTCTCGGTTCAGCGGGCCCCGGGAAACGTGATTAGTTTGAGTGACGATCCCCAATGGCGGGGAATGCGAGAGGAGATGGGCGGATGACGTATTTGACGGCGACGGAACTTAGAGGTCTGCTGTTGCAGACGGCGGCTTATCGCAATGCTCGGGCAATCTTGGCCGATGAGTGGGCGGAACGCGCGGCGGAGAATCCCCTGTACCGGGCACCGATGAGCGTTGCGGATTTAAAATTTGTCCGGGATTTACAGGCGGCGGGGATTGTCCAGCCGGTTTTGGATTTTACGGATTATGGAGCCGTGCAACGCTGGATTAGTCGCCATCAAGCCAGCCTAACCCCGAACGTCATCGCCTGGTTACAACAATCTTTCGAATAATTTGAAGGTGTAAAGAAAAAACTCTTTACATCATATCTAGAAACTGGTATATTATTATTCGTTGAAAGAAATACAGGAGGTGTCTACATGTCAGTAAAGATTCGTTTAAAGCGGATGGGTTCTAAGAAGCGCCCATTCTACCGAATCGTGGTTGCCGATTCTCGGAGCCCTCGGGATGGCCGGTTTATCGAAAACGTTGGGACTTACAACCCAATTACGAAGCCTGCCGAAGTTAAGTTAAATGAAGAATCCATCATGAACTGGTTGAACAATGGTGCTCAACCTTCAGATACGGTTAAGAACTTACTTTCCAACGCCGGGATCATGAAGCAATACCACGAAGCTAAATACACTAAAAAGTAGTGATTAGCCATGACCGATTTTAAGGCATTAATACTTGCAATAGTGAGCCCACTCGTAGAACATCCGGACGAGTTATCCATCAACATGACGGAGACCGATCGGTTTTATGAGTATCGGTTAGCCGTTCATCCGGACGATGTCGGTCGGGTGATCGGGAAGCAAGGCCGTGTTGCACAGGCTATTCGGACAATCGTCTATAGCGTGCGCGTACAGGGTAATAAACGGGTTCGACTCATCATTGATGACCACCCGGCAAAGACTCTCGAGTGAGGCGGCAACGTTTCCTCGAGTTTTTTGTATCATTAAATAACTAACAGAAATTTGTAGCCAACCACAGGGACACTTGTGGGAACCAAAAAATAGATTGGAGAGCGACCATGGCGTACTATACGGTGGGAACACTAGTCAACACACACGGAATCAAGGGTGAGGTGCGGGTCGTCGCGACGACTGACTTCCCCGAAAAGCGGTTTGCGGTGGGGTCGACCCTGCTGGCCTTCATGCCGGGACAGACGCAGGCAACGACCCTAAAGATCAAGACCATGCGGCGGCATAAGAGCTTCTACCTGTTGAGCTTTGACGGTCGGCCATCGATCAACGATGTTGAAAGCCTCAAAACGGCGACCTTGAAGGTCACGGACGATGCGTTACAGGCCGATGACCTCGAGCCGGGTGAGTATTATTACCACCAGATCGTGGGGCTGGATGTGGTGACCGAAGACGGTGAGAACTTGGGACAGATTAAGGAAATCTTGTCGCCGGGTGCTAATGACGTTTGGGTGGTCGCCCGACCAGGCCAATCGGACTTGCTGTTGCCCAAGATCGACCAGGTGATTAAGCAGGTCGATTTGGACCAGCACCAGGTTGTGGTCGACTTGATGGAGGGACTCGAGTAAATGCGAATCGATGTGTTAAGTCTTTTTCCAGATATGTTCAGTGGGCCGATGCACGACTCCATCGTAGGGAAGGCCATCGAAAATGGTCATTTGACCATGCCGGTGACTAACTTTCGGGATTATTCGACTAATAAGCACGGTAACGTGGACGACTATCCGTTTGGCGGCGGGGCGGGGATGCTGTTGCAGCCGCAACCCATCTTTGACGCGCTGGCGGCGACACAGGAACAGGCGGCCGCCGAGGGCCTGCCAAAGGGCCGGGTCATTTTGACTGATCCTGCGGGGGTGACCTTCGATCAGCACGTGGCCGAGACCTTTGCCCATGAAGACCATTTAACGTTCCTGTGCGGCCATTATGAGGGTTATGACGAGCGGATTCGCAGCCTGGTTACCGACGAGGTCTCCCTAGGGGACTTCGTGCTGACGGGGGGCGAGCTGCCGACCATGGTGATGATCGACGCGACGGTGCGGTTGCTACCAGGAGTCCTGGGAAACGCCGAATCGGCACCCGGAGATTCCTTCTCGAGCGGTCTGCTGGAGTATCCGCAGTATACGCGACCGGCGGATTTTCGGGGGATGGCGGTGCCTGACGTCCTGATCAGTGGTAATCATCAGAAAATCGATGAATGGCGCGAGAAGGAGTCGCTGCGGCGAACGTACCTGCGTCGGCCGGACTTGATTGATCACGACCAGTTGACCAGCCTGCAGAAACGTTTGTTGGCCGACGTACGAATCGAAGAGGAAGAGAAGCAGTCAAGAAAATAACCTTTACAGGTGTTTCAAGATATGCTAAACTTATTTTTGGCTGTTTAGCCACATAAACAATATTCCGCTGTCGAGTCTGAGAATGAATGTTGGCGAAAGGAAAGAATATATTATGCGCCAAAACAATTTAATTGCTAAGATTAACCAAGCTCAATTACGTGATGACTTACCAGACTTCCGTGCTGGTGATACGGTTCGGGTTCACGCCAAAATCGTTGAAGGGACCCGCGAACGGATTCAATTGTTCGAAGGTGTCGTTATCAAGCGTAAGGGTGCCGGCATCCAAGCGACCTACACTGTTCGTAAGATCAGTAGCGGTATCGGTGTGGAACGGATCTTCCCATTACACTCACCACGTGTTGCTAAAATTGAAGTTATTCGTCAAGGTCGAGTACGTCGTAACAAGCTTTACTACTTACGCGAACTTAACGGTAAGGCTGCGCGGATTCCAGAACGTCGTCGCAACTAATTTACTTCAGAAAAAACGTCAATCCCATTGGGGGTTGGCGTTTTTTTGTTGCAACATAAAAGGCGGCTGCCCCGATTGGGGGTGCCACCTTTAGGGGTTACAGGTTCTTTTTAATGTAGTCAGCGGACGCCTGGAGCTTGTCCAGTTCATCCTGAGGTAGGTCGAGCTGCAGCTGTTGTAAGACGCCGTCGCGGCCAATAATGGCGGGGTAGGAGAGGTAGGTCCCGTATTCCTCGCGATAATTGGAGACTGGCATCTCGGTGTGGGCATCGTTTAGGATGGCCAGGGCCAGGCGAATCGCGGCTGTGGAGACACCGTAGTTGGTGTAGCCCTTGCCGTTAAAGACGGTGAAGCCGCCCATCATGACGTCGTGGTTGATTTGCTCGAGGTCCAGCCCCTTTTTCTTAGCCAGGTCGGCGACGGGGTGGTCGAGTACCTTGACCGTGGACCAGGCGGTAAACTGGGAATTTCCGTGTTCACCCAAGTTGTACCCCTCGACGGAACGGGGGTCGACACCAAAGGCCTGACCCACGGCGCGCTTCATCCGGGCACCGTCCAGTAGGGTCCCAGTCCCGATGACGTGGTTCTTCGGCAGACCCAGGATCTGTTGATACAGGGAGGTCATCACGTCGTTGGGGTTGCTGATAACAATCAGGATGCCGTTAAAGGCGGTTGTTTTGAGCTTAGCGGCCACGGCGCGGACATCGTCACCGGTGGGCTTGAGTTCGGCAAAGCGGTTTGGATGATCGCCGCCCAAGAGTTTAATGTGCCCGACGGCGGAGATGATGATGTCCGCATCGTCGAGTTGGCTGTAATCGTTGACGAAGATGTTGGTATGGGTTGGTAGGTTCGCCATGGCGTCTTCGAAGTCCAAGGCGTCTGCCTGAACCTTCTGTTCGTTGGTGTCGATGAGCACCAGATCATCGACGAAACCACCCGCAACTAAGTAGTGTGCACAGGCGGCACCGACGTTTCCCATGCCGATAATCCCAATTTTTCTTGACATACAAGCCACTCCTTTTAACAGATATTTTTACATACAAGTTCATTATACGCTACCTGGAAGCGCTTTTGGAGAAGTTTAGGTCGGCGAGAATATGGCGGAGCTCGATGGTTGGGGTGTCACTGGCCGTGAAACGGGTCTCGGGGAGGATGGTCAGGTAATCGGCGGGAAGCCACCACTTGCGTAGCTCTGGGGCGCCGTATTCCGTGGATTGGGGTTTGGTCTGGTGGCGGGTTAGGGTGGTCTCAAAGGGGAGGTCAAAATAGTAGGCGTGGGTTGTGGGGAACGTGGTCACGAGCCGTTGCAGCATGGATTGGTAGCGGTCGCGGGCGAGAATGCCTTCAACGATGACTACGGGGACCTTCCCCTGGCCATAGGTGGCGATTTGTTGAATGAGGTCGATGGCCAGGTTTCCTGGTGTATCGGCTGTATGGCACATGTCTCGGCGGACCACGTCCTGGGAGACCAGGAGGGTGTTGGGGCCAAGCGTCTGTTGGAGCTTGCGAGCCAGCGTGGTTTTGCCACTGCCAGAGTTACCGCGGATGAGGATGAGGGTTGTTTGCATGGTGGGGTCTGCCTTTCGAGTAAGGATAGGATTAGTGTACGCTGCTTTGGGTAAGATGGGTGGGATTTAGGAAGTTCAAATCACCAATTGGACGACTATTAGCGATGCTTATTGTGCGTAAAGGTGTGCTATACTAAAACTGAATACGCTTTCAAAAACGGCTTTTGGAGGGAATATGAACACATGAAAAAAATCGGCTTACTCGCCGGCAGTCTCCGCCCTGAATCCTACGCGCGTCTGCTGGCCAAAAATCTGGGGTTGATGACGGCCAGCGACGTTTTACTGGACTGGCTCAACATCGACGACTTGCCACTGTTTAGCGACCATCTCAGCCCGGCGGCAATGGCCGCCTGCACCAGCTTTCGTCAGGCCGTTTCCGGCGTCGATGGCCTCATCATCGTAACACCCGAAATCAATCACGGTATGCCCGGATGCCTCAAGAACGTCCTGGATATCGCCTCGGTCACCGAACAGGGGAACAGTGCTTGGCGGAACAAACCCGCTGTCCTGGCCGCCGTTTCGACCGGCGACATGGGCGGCATCAGCGCCAGCCAAGACCTCAAACAGGTCGCCTTGACCGTTGGTATGCAGATTGTCCAACCCAGCGAACTTTATCTGGGACGAGCTGCCGAACGGTTCGATGAGCATGGCCTGCTTGCAACCGACCATTCGACCACGGACTTTTTACGTTCGGCCGTCGATCAACTGGTGGCGACCTTGCACGCGACCACCGATACCCCTGCGTTAGCTTTTCGGTTCACGGCCCAAAAACTCATAATTTTAAAGGATCATCAGCCCGTGGGCCAAAGCGAACTTCTCCTGACCGACAACGTGCTGACCATTCGGAAGGTCGTCACCGATCCGGCACAACGCGGGCAGTGTATCGGCGCCCTGATGATGGTTCGCTTGCTGGCGGTTGCCCAGTTATTCGGCTGGTCGATTCGCCCGACCTGTTCTTATGCGCGGTACTTCTTCGAACAACACCCCGAAGCCCAGCGCCTCCTGGCGGCGGAATAATCCAAAGCGATTTAACGAACGCTTGTGATTCTAATCACGGGCGTTTTTCGTTTGCTCACTTCCTTAACGCCCCCAATCTAATAGGGCGTTTCACCCCATAGGACTATCATGGTGCGCGAAGAAGGTGAGTCGTTTGAAACTGACAACACGGGCCCTATCCGGGGCGGGGATGCTGATTACGCTGGGCATCGTTTATGGTGACATCGGCACGTCACCCCTTTACGTCATGAATGCCATTCTAGGGCAGGGAAGCCAACCCGCCGCGACCAGTCGTTTGGCCGTTTTTGGGAGCATCTCCCTCATTTTTTGGACGTTGATGCTGATTACGACCATCAAATACGTGACACTAGCGATGCATGCCGATAACCGCCACGAGGGTGGCATCTTCGCCCTCTACGCCCTGGTGCGTGAACAGGGAACCTGGTTGATCGCTCCTGCGCTAATCGGTGGGGCGGCTCTTTTGGCCGATGGCACCCTGACTCCCGCCGTGACCGTGACCTCCGCCATCGAGGGCCTCAAGGGCCAACGCCTAGGCTGGCTTGCCATCGGTCAGAGTCAGGGGACCGTTCTGTGGCTGGTTAGCGGCATTCTCCTGGGTCTGTTCCTGATTCAGCGATTCGGGACCGCCACGATTGGCCGATCGTTTGGTCCCATCATGTTCCTCTGGTTCAGCTTTATCGGTGGTATCGGTGCGGAAAACCTAGTGGGGGCGCCCCACGTCTTGGCTGCACTCTCACCGGTCTACGCGTTGCAATTTCTCCTTAGCCCCGTGAATCACCAGGGCATCTTTATCCTGGGCAGCATCTTCCTGGCGACCACCGGTGCCGAGGCCCTTTATTCCGACATGGGCCAGGTCGGACGGCGCAACATCTACGCGACCTGGCCCTTCGTTTACGTCACGCTGATGCTGAGTTATCTAGGGCAGGGCGCCTGGCTTTTGCGCCATCCGGGTCTGACCACCAGTCAGCTCCACCACTTGAATCCGTTCTACAGCATGGTGCCCACCAGCCTCCAACTTTGGGCCATCGTTTTGGCGACCCTAGCGGCCATCATTGCGTCACAGGCCCTAATCACCGGTTCCTACACGCTGGTCCACGAAGCCATTGGCTTGAAACTCCTGCCGAAACTGCGCATTAGTTTTCCGGGCAACGAATCCAGCCAACTCTACATCGGGGCGATCAACTGGCTTCTGTGTCTGATTACCCTGAGCATCGTCTGGTACTTTCAAACCTCTGCGCATATGGAGGCCGCGTACGGTCTGGCCATCGTTATCACCATGTTAATGACCACCTTGCTGTTGCACGCCTTCCTGAAGTCCGCCCATCCCTGGGGCGCTCGGGTGTTCGTGGTGGGCTTCGGTCTCCTCGAGAGCCTGTTTCTCCTGGCCAGCCTGGTCAAGTTCTGGCACGGTGGGTACGTGACCCTCCTATTGACGCTTCTGATTCTAATCATCATGGTCTTTTGGTACCAGGGCAACCGGCGGCGCGACGCCAACCTGCAAGAGACCGAGTACGTGCCGTTACCGCTCTTTTTGCCCCAGCTCCAGGCCCTGAGCAACGACGACCAAGTGCCTTCGTTTGCGACCAACCTGGTCTACATCAACCGACTGCGACCGAACCTGGCCATCAAACGGGCCGTCATCTACTCAATTCTTGACCAGCAGCCCAAACGTGCGCGGGTTTACTGGTTCCTGACCGTTAATGAAACCGATAATCCCGATGACTGTTACTACACGGTGGATATGCTGGGGACCCGCAACGTGGTCGACGTCCAACTCTATCTCGGGTTCAAGAAGCCCCAACGGCTAAACGTTTACCTGCGCCAAATCGTCAACGACTTGCTGGATGCGAACATCATCGACGACCAAAAGCCGCACTACTCGAGCGTCCTGCATCGGCGGGTGGGCAACTTTAAGTTCATCATGTTGAATCAACAGTTCCAGGACCTTAGCGCTCATGACTTATCCTGGCTAGACCGCTTGTTGATTGGTGGGCGGCTGCTACTCCAGCGGGTCACGCTTTCGTCCGAGCGGTGGTATGGCCTGGAGTTTAGCGATGTTATCGAAGAGCAGGTGCCGTTATTCATTGGGCAACGGCCGGATTATAGCCTGCTTCAGCGTCAAGTTCACCGTTAAGAGGAGGGGGGATTATGGCAGATTATCTACGTGATGCGGACGGGAACCTGCAACGCATCAAAATCGTTGAAAATCTTTCGCCAACGTTGGTCCGAGTGATGCCCTACCATCACGTCTTGCTGGGCATGCTGTATCGCAACCTGATTCCGACCATCGTCGAAAAGTCGACAATCGTACATCAAGAGGATACCAAAAACGCTCGCCAATCCCACGATTGACGAGCGTCTTTTTTAACTATTTAGTCTGCCGTACGGGCGTTACGTTTCTGCGCGTTACGGTAGAAGATCCAGGCCACGGCCCCGAAGAAGATCGGTCCGATGATCGTCCAGAAGGCGGTCACGTAGTCGTGTTCCAGAATTGGTTGCAGGCAGGTGAAGCCAATCCCGCCAACCAGGATGATCATCACAATTGTGGTGATCACGTTGGTCCAGAGCTTGCTGGTGTAGACTTCAAATGGCCGTTCGAGGTCGGTGCGCTTCTTGAAGAACGGGAAGGCGCCAATCAAGAACAGGTATGGGAAGGACGTCGAAACGTTCCCCATGTCGGTCAGAATCAGGTAGAACTCGTTAGCAGCGGAGCCCCCGAAGGCGACCAGGAAGATGAAGACCGCCACGATAGCGGCTTGAATCCACATGGCGTAAGCGGGCATGCCGACCCTGTTTAACTTGGTCATCTTCTTCGGCCAGAGGTTCGGGTTAGAACCTAAGATGAAGGACTTCAGTGGCGAGTAGATCAAGACGAAGAACGATCCCATGTAGGCCATGAACATGCTCAACCCGGTCAAACGGGCGAACAAGTGTCCCAATCCGACCGCCGTACCGGCTGATAGCCCCAGAGAGTGGCCTAAGACCAATCCCAAGTTGTTCATCAGCACGTAGGTAATGTTCCCCAGGTTGACCTGGTTCTTGCCCAAGATTTCGGTCCAGTTGGTGCTGACCCCCCAGAGGAAGATCGACAGGGAGTACATGATGGTGATGGCAATCGTCGAGATGATCAACCCACGAGGGAAGGTCTTCTCGGGATGGTCCATACTATCAGTAATCCCCCCCATGGACTCCATGCCGGCGTAGGCGAAGACCGCGTACGTCACGAAGGAAATCAGGGCCATTGGCGATGAGAATTGTGGGTTCGGCGAGGCAACAAAACTGTGAACACCATGAATGGGTTCGGCGAGTACACCCTTGTTGGCGACCAGAATGACCAGGCTCCCGATGAAGAAGATGGCAGTCAGGAACATCACGAACATCCCACCGATCGATGAGATTTTGGCGATGGAGCTGACCCCGCGGGAAGCGAAGAAGGTGACGACCACAATCCAGAGAATCCCCAGAATCCCGATGGTCTGCGTTGATGTCAGACCGAACAGCGACCAAGTTTGCGTTTGGTCACTCCCGGAGATCAACGTGGACAGGGGAATCCAGACCTTGCTGGCGGTCGATAACATCCAGATAATCCAGGATGACAGCCAGATGAAGGTCCCGATAAAGGCCCACTTCTCACCGATGGAACCGGCTAACCAGGAGTAGATGCCCCCTTTGGCCTCCTTGAAGGATGACCCGTATTCGGCCATCATCAGGGCACTTGGTAAGAAGAAGAGCAGGGCTGCTAAGATGTACCAGATGATACTGGCGTAGCCCATTTGGTCAAAGGCGACGGTCGTATTGGCGAAGCCGTAGATGGCCGTAAAAATCATTAAGATTAAATTGGCGAGTTTAATCTTTTTCTGTTTTTCCATTGTAGATATCTCCCATTTGGTGATGGGCTAGAGGGAAAATCGCGTCTAGTCCAGACCGGACTTTATAAGTTAAGGTCTTGGTGGTAGTTAAGCGGGCCCATGTCGGTAAACTGGGTGATCAACTTAGCTGCCAGGTCACGGTACCGCTGAATTCCCAATGCAGCGGCCGCGTTGGAACGTTGTGTCAGGTAGTGGGTCAGTTCGGGTCCCGTCAGGTTCTGGGCCACCTGGTCGGTCTCCCAGACCAGGTGCTTCAGATCGACACGCAGGCGGTCCTGCACGTCGCTGACCACGGGCCAAGCCTCGTGATAGTGGGCGTCGGTCAGGACACTGACCAACTTGTAGACCCAGTAGGCGGACTCGGTATCGTAAGTTTCGGTGCCCTGGTGATAAGCTGCTGGCGTTGACTCGATGCCCCCATAGAATGGAACATAGACGCTTTGAGCGGCAACCCCCATGGCTAACCATTGAATCCCCGCTAAGGCCGGGTCATAGTCGGGCCGCAGCTGTAGCACGTGTGACTCCTGGGTCTTGGCTAGGCTAACTGGCCGGAAACGGGTCTTGTCGGCGGTACTCCCATCACCCACGGGATCGTATGGCGTCCCCTGGTAGTGGCTACTCAGGTAATCCTGGGCGTCGTCTACACCGAGCTTCCGGTCCGCGTATTGAATGAATGGAAGATCAAATGATTGCGGTTGCGTACCGGTTGCCCGGGGACTAAAGCAGCGTTGGCCGTACCAGACCCGGGGCGTGTTGTAGTACAGGTCGGATTGGTCCTGAGTACCAAAGATTTCGCGCCAGCTGAAGTGATCTTGGCTGGGGTTGAGGTGGTTTTCGGTCACGAACCGTTGCAGGTCGGCTGCGTACAGGAAGTTGGCGGGGTCGTTGAAGTCGACGGCCTGAATGGCCATCTGGTTAGCGACTACCGCGTAAGCGTTGTCCGGAATCCGCTGGGCGACCCAGTAGTGACCAGCCCCCGTTTCCAGGTACCAGGCCTCTCGTTGGTCCGCAAACAGAATGCCATTGGACTCCGAGGTCCCGTAGAGCTCGACTAACTTGCCCAGCCGCTGGACCCCTGCACGCGCTGTCTTGACGTAAGGCAGGACCACGGTGACCATGGCTTCCTCACCAATCCCATTCTTGACCAACGGATCGATACCCAGCACCCGGTTATTGGAATAGGTACTCTCGGTGGCGCTCATCGCGACCCCGTAGGCGTTGATCCCGGCTTCCTCGAACAGGCCGTACTTGGGGGTCCATTCGGGGGTGGCCGTGTACTTGGCCGCCGTTAATGGTAACGGCATGGTGAAGCCATTATCGGGACTAACGAAGGTCTGAGGCGTGGTCGCCGTCGTAGTTGGGTGCACAACGAAGTGCTTGGGCCAGGCGGCCTTGGCATCCTCGTTACGACCAATGATGACGGAACCATCCAAACTGGCCTGTGAACCAATCAGAATACTTGTACAAGCAGAGTAATTCATGAGAAGGCTCCTTTCATTATTTTTGTATAAAGTTGCACATTCTCATTTTACCATCTTTCACGAAATACCAGTGTCTTTGGGCAGAACTTTAATTAATTTATTCATGATTCTAATATAGAATACTATTTATACATTTAATAGCGGTTACATGCATGTTGGTCAAAATAGCGGATTCAACGGACTTTCCCGCTAAAAAGGGGCTTTTAGTGCTGGTCAGCGGGGTGGGGATGTGGTTAAATAATGACAATAAGCATAACCAGGAAGGGTGAAAAATGAGAATGGCATTAGAAAAAGAACAATTGGGTCGACGCATCGCCGTCTTAGCCGGTTCGGCGATCATTAGCGCGGTGGCCCTGAACGAATTTTTGATTCCGGGAAAGATTTTTAGCGCCGGTATCAATGGAATTTCACAGATTATTGCAATGCTCCTGCAAATGGTGGGGATCCACATGAGTACCGGGTGGTTCATCCTACTCTTCAACGTGCCGATTGGCTTGTTGGGGTGGTTTAAAGTGGGGCGGGGCTTCACGTTCTATTCCATTCTCGTAGCCATTTTCACCTCACTGCTAACCATTGTCATCCCCGTGACCTCGGTTGCCCACAATTCCCTGTTGGCAGCCCTCTTTGGCGGCATCTTGACGGGAATCGGTGTGGCCTACCCCTTGAAGTATGGGTTCTCGACCGGTGGGATGGATATCGTGGCCGTGGTCCTCGAGAAGACCACCGGCCGGACGATTGGGACGCTAATGTTGATGATTAATTTGGGCATTGTCTTAATTGCCGGCAGTCTGTTCGGCTGGGAGAGCGCCCTGTACACCATCATTTCAATCTACGCGATGTCGCGGGTGGTCGATAGTATTCACACGCGTCACCAGAAGCTGACGGCGTTCATCGTGACCATGCAGCAGGACGCCGTGATCGACGCGTTAAATCAGACGCTGATTCGTGGCATCACCATCATGCCCGCGATTGGTGCGTACCGGCGCCAGGATAGCGCCGTTTTGATGGTGGTCATCTCGCGTTACGAACTCTATGCCTTGGAGCACGCGGTCAAGGAGACCGATCCGCAAGCCTTTGTAAACCTGGTCAACACCATCGACATCGAAGGGAACTTTTACAACGAAACGGAACAGCTCAAGATGCGGCAGACGAGCCAGTCACCTAAATAAAAGCGTTCGGTTAAACGACCCAGTTCTTCGGGTCGCTTGATCGAACGTTTTTTGTTAACCGGTAATTAAAAACGCAGTTGGTCCAACTGACCACGTTTTAGGTGGAAGGTGAGGAGAATCAGCCCATTGAAGAGCGCGAAAAGGAGAAGGAAAATGACGACTTCACCGACGATACTGTTACCAATTCGGTTGCGTTCGGGGACTTACTAACGGTTTTCGTCAAACAATTGCCCTGACCGCGGGGAACCGGTATAATAAAGACTATTCTAGAAAGAGAAGGGAACGAATAAAATGCCAATCGTCAACATTGATTTAATCGCTGGTCGTTCACAGGCCCAACTCAAGGCCCTAGTTGAAGACGTCACCACTGCCGTTACCAAGAACACGGGCGCACCCGCAGAGCACGTCCACGTGATCTTACGCGAAATGCAACCCAACCGTTACGGCGTTGCCGGTGTCTTAAAGAGCGACGAGAAGTAAGTCGTCACTTCAAAACTGAAGAAAAAATTATGAACCGCCACCAATGCTGATTCTGTCGGCATGGTAGCGGTTTTATTTAGACTTTTAATTGGCGTTAGCGGGACTTTTCGGTATACTAGAGACAATTGTGATAGCCCGGCTGTTTAACCGCCGGAGTTAATGAACGTAATGAATGGAGATTCTGACAATGGACGATCAACAATACATGATGGCAATTGACGAAGGGACGACCAGTACCCGGGCAATTTTATTCGATCGAAACGGCCAGATTGCGGGCCAGGCCCAACGGGAATTTCACCAATACTTTCCACAACCCGGCTGGGTCGAACACGACGCCAATGAAATTTGGAACGCGGTCCAATCCGTGATTTCCGACGCCTTAATCGATTCCGATATCCAACCCTACAAGGTGCGGGGCATCGGGATTACGAACCAACGGGAAACTACGATCATCTGGGACAAACGGACCGGAGAACCCATTTACCATGCGGTGGTGTGGCAATCCAAGCAAACCAGTGCCATCGCCGACCAGTTGAAGAAGGATGGCCGCACCGATGCCATTCACGAGAAGACCGGTCTGGTCATCGACTCCTACTTCTCCGCGACCAAGATCAAGTGGATTCTGGACCACGTCGAGGGGGCCCACGAACGGGCCGAGAAGGGTGAGTTGCTTTTCGGGACCATCGACACCTGGATTCTGTGGAAGCTGACTGGGGGCCGGGTTCACGCGACCGACTACACCAACGCCAGCCGGACCATGCTGTTTAATATTCGGACCCTCCAATGGGACCAGGACATCCTGGACTGGTTGGACATTCCGGCCGCCATTTTACCGGAGGTTCGGTCCTCGTCCGAAATCTACGGCTACACCGCGGGTTACACCTTCTCCGGGGTTCAGGTGCCAATCGCCGGTATCGCCGGGGACCAACAGGCCGCGCTATTTGGCCAAACGGCCTTCGACCGGGGGATGGTTAAGAACACTTACGGCACCGGGGCTTTCATCATGATGAACACCGGGAATCAGCCGACGCTGTCCGATAACGGCCTGTTGACCACGATTGCTTACGGGTTGAACGGCGAAATCACTTACGCTCTGGAAGGGTCAATTTTCGTGGCCGGTTCCGCGGTACAGTGGTTACGGGACGGGATGCGCTTCTTCGAGCACGCTGGTGAATCCGAAAAGATGGCGGTCGATGCCGAGACTACCGGTGGCGTGTACGTGGTGCCAGCCTTTACTGGTTTGGGTGCACCGTACTGGAACCAGGAAACTCGGGGGGCTGTGTTCGGCCTGACCCGTGGGACCACCCGGGAACAGTTCGTGCGGGCGACGGTCGAGGCGATTGCCTACCAGACGCGGGACGTGGTCGATACCATGACCGGCGAAACGGGGTTGCCGATTCAGTCGTTGAGCGTTGACGGCGGGGCCGCCAACAACAACTTCTTGATGCAGTTCCAGGCGGATATCTTGAACACGCCGATCAAGCGGGCGGCCATCAACGAGACTACGGCGTTAGGGGCGGCTTACCTAGCCGGCCTGGCCGTGGGTTTCTGGCCCAACACGGCGGCAATTCGCAAGATGCACAAGTTGCGTGACGAGTTCGCACCCCAGATGGCGGAGAACCGGCGCAAACATTGCTACAGCGGTTGGCAAGCGGCGATTAACGCGACCCAGGCGTTTAGCAATCCAGACGATTAAGAAAAATTTCGAAGTACGATCGGTGAAGATGACCGGTCGTATTTTTTATACACTTTTTTGCATGTTACACTTCCTGAACACTGTAGTGATCAATTAGACAAATAAAACGACATAATCATTACTTTCTAGGGTTACAAAAGCGTTTAATTGTGATGATTAAATAATTTTTTGTTTATGCTGGTATGATCGGTTCACAAAAAGCCAGTATGGTTAAAGTGCCGTATTCCTTGCAGCAACAGCAAATTCTCAGAAATATCAAAATGAAATTCACAATAGGTACTCCACGTTTTTATTGTTGGTGTTAATTAGCTATTGACTTATTCGATAAACGAACTAAACTGTAATTGGATAGAAGTAAAACAAGTCTACATAATAAAATAACGAATGGAGGATGGGTCGTATGTTCGAGACCAAAATACATTATAAAAGTTACAAAGCTGGCAAGCAGTGGCTGTTTACCGCAATTGGTGTCACAACGCTCTGCGCAGGATTGACAATGGCTGTTCCGGCAAAGGCGGCGACGTCCACGACGGGAGAAGGTGCGCCGACGACCAACGTTGTGCCAGTAGCGGCGTCTTCGGAATCGACAAACGTAGCGAATAATGGTAGCGCTACCGACGACCCAGTTCCTCAAGCTGTTTCAACCGAAGACAACTCATTGAAGACCTCGGGAGACGCCGTAAACGATGCGGATACGACGCCTGACAATCAGGGGTCCGAGGACTCTTCGACGGATACCGACACAGACACCACACCGACCCTGGGTGATGGTGTCACGGTCGATCCGGCAACCCAGAAACAGTATGGCAATGAAACGGCGCCTAGTCATCCTGTCACGGGTAAGGCGGTGACGGACGATGCCGCCAATTACGTGATTCCGGCACCAACGCCTTCTAAGACCACGGGCACCACGGTTGCCCCAAATGCACCAGTTGACCCGGTTCAGGCAATTACCAACCACCCCGATGGGACCTTTAAGGATCAACGGCAAGGGTCCTACGTGGTCGCCAGTGGCTATCTGACGGCTAAGAACGACCAGGGAACCAGTACATCGTTGTCGACCGATAACAATATCCAGCAAGGGGTCTCGTCAATCGTTGACCCGAATGCGACCGACTTGACCTTCCATTTGCACGTTCACGTGACCAGCTCGCTGCCTTACGCGTCGACCTATTCCCAAGTAACGTTGAGTTTGCCAAAAGATTATAAATACTACACGCCCACGACCGACGTCACCTTACCCGCGGACTACACGGTGACCGACGTGTCGACACAACTGCCAGATGGATTCACGGTCTATTATTATGTGGATAAGATGCCGTATCAAAGCGCACCGTTTACCTCGGCTCTGGCAAAGGGGACACTCAGTTGGGCCGACGTTACCAGAATTGTCTTTTCTGGAACCATGACCGCAAATCAGAGCTATGACCTAGCCTTACCGTTGGCCACGACCGAGATGGATCAATACACCGATAATGGTTTCGTAGAACTGGGTGTACTGGCCAACGACGGTTTTGCCGGCATCGGCGGCGGCAATCTTAGGTTCCGGTTTGCCGATCAACGGGACAACGTGACCAGCTATCAGGCGGTGACGCAGGACCCAACGACCGGAGAACTCACGGCGGCCGATGCGGCTGTGCAGGCGGCCATGCCGGCAGTTGGACCGGATCAATTGGCTTACCACAACGACTATACCGATTTTAGTAATCCGTATGTTTCCTACGAGCAAGTTAATTCGGACCCCGTTCTCTTTAATGGCGGCTCGGTCATTGCCAGTTGGAAGAACATCATCAATCAAGATGGTGAGAGCCTAGCCGATATTTTGGCAAAAATGGGCTATTCCTTGAAACTCGATGCCAATGGACAACCTATCCAAAGCTATACGTATAATTCGTTGGGTCAAGGGGAGACCCAGGATTCCGCCTATGTGATTGTTCGGCAGGTCCTCGATACTAAGGACAGCAGTTTGACGGTCGGCGACGACTGGACGGCCGCTGACAACTTCGTTTCTGGGCTAGATGATGCAGACAATCCACTCCAGGCCAGTGATGTAACGGTATCGATTGCCGGGGACCCCGGTGTGATTGTTAATGGTAAGGCGGCCAAGGCCGGCGATGCCGTTGTCACCTATTCCTATAAGGTTGCTGATGACTATAACGATACGGGGAAGGCCTACATTGTGCAGAAGACGGCGACGGTTCACGTCACACCGGCAACAACGCCAACGAAGCCGGACGATGGCGAGGAAACTGGCACGGGTACCACAACGCCAACGAAGCCAGACGATGGTGATGGAACAGGTACCGGCACGACAACGCCAACGAAACCAGACGATGGTGACGGAACTGGTACGGGCACGACAACGCCAACGAAGCCGGACGATGGTGGTGGAACTGGCACGGGTACCACAACGCCAACGAAGCCGGACGATGGCGACGGAACTAGCACGGGTACCACAACGCCAACGAAGCCAGACGATGGCGACGGAACCGGCATGGGTACCACGACACCAACAACGCCGGGCGATGGTACCGATACGACGGTCACCACACCAACTAGTCCCGTGATTACCGATGGCTCTGGTGATACCGGTACAACCGATATTACTGCGCCAACCACAACCACGACGCCCAATCTCGTGACCGATGCTGCGGCTGATACGGTAACACCGGAACAAGGAACGTTGATGACCGGTGGTGACGGCGACAAGGTCGTTAAGACAACGACTGCTAAAACCACGTCAGTACCTGGGACCGTTAAGGCGGGCGCCCAAGTGACAACTCAGCAAACGGCGGCCACATTAACCACTGCTAAGGTGACGACTCAGCGTACTGCTACTCTGACGACCACACCGACCACGCCATCCGTCAAGTCTCTGGCTACCAGTACCAAGCTGCCCCAGACTGGCGAACAGGCCACGACCAGTACTTTGGCCGTTGGCTTGGGCCTGATTCTCGGCGCCCTGGGCTTGGGCGGCCTTAGTCGGCGGAAACAGGACTAAACGTAATACTTTAGAAAAATAAAAATGGTCCACCAGCGTCGTTTCAGGACGTTGGTGGGCCATTTTTCGCTGTTTTACCGGCGTGGGTTCGGTAAAAACAAAAAACGTCGCCAGCTCCATCTTGGTGGTAGCGGCGACGTTTAGTTAGTGTTAATCTTCAGTTGATTCGGTTTGCATCACGTTTTCGGCTGGGGCGGTCCGCTTCTGAACGGCACCCAGGATTGCCCGAGCGATTGGCCCGACAATCAAGAGCTGTAATGGCAAGGCCATAAACAGGTTAAAAATCCAAGTGTGCAGGTAGGTCAGCAGGGCGTTTCCGCCGAAGTTCTGGGTTACGACCATCCCAAACAGGGACATCAGGGTGACCATCCCGGCAACCATCATCACGGAGATGGTCAGGGCAATCCGAATTTGTTTTTGTTTCATGTAGTCGTTAACGATGAAGTGGAAAAAGATGTATTTAACGCCGGGGCCGATGATGCCCAGGTCGCAGATAGCGGCGACGATGAGGGCCAGCGGATAACCGGTCAGGACCTCACGGATGTAGTGGTGTGAAAAGCCGTCGGTCAGGGCGATGTTGTAGCCGGCCATGACCAGGACCATCAGTCCGGCCATCACGACAGTGAATAGTAATTCTTCTTTAAAATTTTTAGGCATGGTGTTGCTCCTCGTTTGTATTTCCCACTAGAGTTAACCCTACCATAGAAAAAACATCTTCGTAAGGATTATTTTCAGAAAAATCAAATGGTAGCGGATTCTTTTGGAAAACGGTGTGAAATTAAGTAAAAACGTCCCGCCACGAAATCGTGGGGGACGTTGCTTAAGAACCGATTATTCAGCAATCTTTAAATAGTCTTGGAGGTAGGTTGCCAGGCCATCGTGTTGATTGTCTAGTGGCGTCACGTCATTGGCAATGTCCTTGATGACCGTGGTGGCATTTTGCATGGCCACGCCCCAACCGGCGTAATCAAGCATAGCCGAGTCGTTGTGTTCGTCACCAAATGCGATGATGTTTTGGCGATCAACGTGGTAATGGTGGGCCAAGACCTCAACACCAGTAGCTTTTTGAACGCCCTTGACGCCCAGCTCGACCACGGAATTGGGGCCACCCCACGGTGCCGCGTCAATCTGGTCACCGAAGTTTAAGCGCAGGTAACTCAGCAACTGCTCCTGGTGACTACGGTCGACCGCGATGGTCAGGCTAGTTGGGTTCTCCGTTAACGACTTTTGGTTCAGAATCTGGTTGCTCTGTAAAACGGAAGGGAAGAAGCCCAGTTCGACCGGCCGGTCCTTGACCGCCAGAAAAAGGTTCTTACCCTCGGCGGCAATCATGTTGATGCCCAATTCCTCACGGTGCGCTAGTAGGTCAAAGGCAACCGCCTTATCAAAGGTGTACTGGTATTCGTCCGCCCAATGCTGGTGGGGGATGTGACCCAGACTCCCGTTGAAGTTGATCATCGGACCATCTAACCCTAGCTGATCATAGATGCCTGCCGACAACCGGTTAGGGCGTCCGGTGACGATGCTGACCAGGTGTCCCGCCTGGCGCGCGGCCGTCAAGACAGCCTGCGTCTTGGGACTGATCTCGGACGCGTTATTTAACGTGGTCCCATCGAGATCGATAGCAATTAATTTTCGTTCCATTTAGAAACACCTCACAGATTTGAAATAACTAATCTTCCTAATTTACCACAAAGTGCCGCTGAAAGCGACCATTTATCCCTAGTGCTTACTTATGAAAACAGGTATAATGGGGAACGACGAACCGGTGTATATCGGTAAATGTATGATACAAATAATTAGTTGTAATGAACAAAATGGAGGAATAACGGTGAATTTACCTGACGACTTTATCACGAAGTATCGCCGCCTGCTGGGTGACGAAGCGGATGCCTTTCTGACCAGCCTGACCACCGACGCCAATACCGCCGGTTATCGGGTCAATCCCCAACGGGTGGTTCCCGAAAAGTTGACGGCGGCGCCCGCCGTACCGTACGCCCAGTGGGGTCACTTTGGCCCAGTCAAGGGGCGGAGCCTAGCTCACCAAAGCGGGACGGTCTACAGTCAGGAACCCAGCGCCATGTTTGTCGGCGCCACGGCGGCACCCCAGACTGGCGAACGGGTCCTCGACCTTTGCGCGGCCCCGGGTGGGAAGACCACCCATCTGGCGAGTTACCTGCAGGGAACCGGCCTACTGGTGACCAACGAGATCAACCGGAAGCGCGTCCGGGTCCTGGCGGAGAACGTCGAACGGTTCGGCGTGCCCAACGCCTTGATCTTGAATGATTCACCCGACACTCTCAGTCCGGTTTTCCCGGACTACTTCGATAAGGTGCTGGTCGACGCGCCGTGCTCTGGCGAAGGGATGTTCCGGAAGGACCCGGCCGCGATGGACTACTGGTCCCTAGATTACGTGAACGATTGTGCGACCCGTCAGCGTGAAATTTTGACGGAGGCCGTTAAGATGGTCAAACCGGGCGGGCAGTTGATCTACTCGACCTGCACGTTTGCGCCCGAGGAAGATGAGCAAATGATGGCCTGGGTCCTTCAGACCTTCCCCGAGTTCCACCTGGTGCCGGTCGCCAAGTCCGGTGGCGTCGTTGACGCCCGGCCGGAATGGGCCGATGGCAATCCCGATTTAAAGAACGCCGCGCGCTTATTCCCGCACTTAATGCAGGGTGAGGGGCACTTCGTTGCCAAGCTCGAACGTGACGCAACCGTAGAACCGGTACCAGCCCATGGTCAGGCCAAGTTGGGAACGCCGTTGACTGGCGACCAGCGCAAACTCTGGTCGGCCTTTGCCCAGGAGGTCTTGGGTGCTGCCCAGCCAGTTGGCGAGCTAGTCACGATCAAGGACCAGTTGTTTGCCGTTCCGACCGACGTGCCAGCCCTGAAGAAGGCCCATGTCTTCCGGCCGGGCTTACACCTGGGAACCTTCAAGAAGAACCGCTTCGAACCGGCCTACGCCTTGGCTTTGGCCAGTGATTATCGGCAAGTCAAACAAACGCTGGTCATCGACCAGGACCAGTGGGTGGCTTGGGTCCACGGCGATACAATCACCTTACCCACGGCGCCGGCCAAGGGCTGGTACCTGTTAGCGTGTCAGGACCAACCCGTGGGTTTCGGCAAGGTCGTCGGTGCGACCGTCAAGAACTTCTTCCCTAAGGGGTTGCGGTTCACGGTTTATCCGGAAGACTTGGTCTAGGGTGATTCAATAATTACTGGTTTGTAGAAAAATGGTTACCCTAAGATTCGTTGTGAACGAACTCTTAGGGTAACCATTTTTGATTTGTTGTCTTTAGATTCAACTAAGCATGCTAAACCATGTGGGCAGTTTTTTTGCAATCATCATAATCTTATTGGGTTTATCGATTCTCGAATTCAGCTAATCGCTTTTCATAACTTAGAATAAAGAGTTGTAGTTGGTGTGCATCGTGCAAACTCAAATGACCAACATAATTAATCTGAGAAAGACTTTCCCAAGCCACGACTCTTTGGCTTTTGATATCAATATACGATGCTTTTTGTAGACCCGCGATTTGCCAGTCCGCTAAGGGATAATATTGAAGTTTAATCCGCGGAGATTTTTGTTCGTACTTCGACGTAATGGAAAAGAAGCGTAACTGCTTCTCAGTGTTTCTGATGACGAGAATGGGCCGTCGTTTACCATTCTGTCCGGCGATAAACGATACGAAGATGGTGACCAAGTCGCGTGGCTTAATAGTCTTGAGATTCATCGTTTAACCACGCTTCGAGCTTCTTCTTGTCAGTCAAATCTTCAATAGGACGGGTTGCGGCGGCCTGCTGTAAAGCTAAGTTAGCCCGTTGCTCGGGTGTTTGTTTTAATGCAAAGGGCATGCCGCCTTGAGCAACTAGCTGTTTGTAGAAAGCCGTAATGGCTGTTGTTTGGCTTAAACCAATGTCTGTTAGGACAGTTTGTGCTTCTTCAGAGAGCTGACGGTCGATATTGATTTGTAACTTCTTTTTTGATTCATCCATTGTCATGCCTCCTTTTGAGAGCATTATCATGTCAATTTGATTGACTTCTATAATCCAATTCTAATCCCAAAAGGTGTATTTTTAATATCATTTTGCTCAAGCTATTTGAATTTACCGTTAAATTAATCTTTTTTTGATACCGATTTATGCCGCGTTCAGGTTGTTTAGTCGTGCGTGGTTCCCAGCGGTGTGTAGCAGCTTTTTCCACCCGCTGAATAGAGCGCGTAGTAGGTGATGTTTTCCTCACCAACCACGTAACGGTACTTGTGCGTGTTCGTGAGGGCTAGTCGATACTGCACCTTACCCTGAGTGGTCACCTTAGGCGTTTTGAAGCCTTTTAAGGGTTTGGTTAAATACAGGTAGCGCGTGTGGTGTTTAACCAGGGTTCGTTGAATTTTGACGGACTGCGTGGGCTTGGCCCGGTATGTTGTCTCCGGCGCCGTGGTCGTGTTTTGGCGCACCTCAACGTAACCGTTGGGGGTAATCTGTAAATTTTGGGCTGATCGTTTGGTTACCCGATGGTGGATGGCCTGATTAGCGCCAAGGTAGAGGTCACCACGACTCCAGGCCGGCAGGTAGTTGGGCCGCTTGATGCGTTGAAAGTCGCGGGGGTTAGCTTTGGCGATCTGTTGCTTGAGATAAAAGTGTTTTTGGTAGATGCCCTTCACCAAGCACTGTTCTAAACGATCCGTATACACGCCAAGCGGATTCCGATTGTCCTGGTCGGCGGCGACAACGGTTCCCTTAGGGATGGTCAGAGTTTGGTAAAAGATATCATTGCCGTTATAAGCGGTATAGGGGACCTTGAGTTTTACTGCCCGTTTCGCCCGGTAAAACTTGTCGTGGTTGTAGTACATGTGGTCGGTTTTTGCGAATTCCTTGTCCGTTAAACGAGATACGGGATCTGGTAAGGCGGTCGGGAAAAAGGTGTAGGGGAGTCGGAGGTTGTATGTCTGCCCGTTGAGTTGGTAGTGGGCTAAGCCCTCGTCGCCTTCCCGTTCAATCTTTGGATTTAGCGTGATGGTCAGTTGGAAGGCTGGTTTCCCTTGGTAGGTGGTGGGGCGGCCAGGTAGGCCGGGGATGGCCTTTTCGTAGACGACCGTTCGGAGATTGCCACTATCGTTAAGGTCGAGGATGCGACGACTAATAGGGACACCGATGGGGCGATTAAAAGTGCTTTGGGGTTGACCGTTATGATAAAACTCAAGGTAGCCATCGACCGTGAAGCGAATCCCTTGATTAGCCGGCTGATATTGCGTACGAGGTTGCACTAAAAAATCAGGAAGCAGGGCCTGCCCTTCGTTGGTGAGTGCGGGGAGGCTAAACTTTGGTTGGGTCACCTTGGTCATTTCCAGGGCGGCCATATCGCGGTCGTCGGTCATTGTGGCATCTTTTGCTAAACCGAGTTGCTGTTTCAGAGGCGCACTAAGGCCGCCTAAATTAAAGCTGGCCGTCCACTTGCGATCTTGCAGAGAAATCGTGGCTGCAATCAGGGTGCCCTTAGGGAGCGTGACCCGGTGATGACGGTCATAGGTCACTGCGGTTGCGGTCTCTAACCGGTAGTAGCTGGTGTCAATGCCGTACTGGCTGTACTTCGCCGGGTAGCCTTTGGTTAGGGCACCACGCCAGACGTAGCCGCCTCTTAGATGACCGCTCGTGACGTGGTAATAAACGGCCTTTTTGCCGTTGACCGTCAGAGTGACTTGGTCATCGACATACCAGGGGCGTTGTTCGTAGGAGCTGTCCGTTTGGTTGATGGCCGCAAGTTTTTGGGTGTGCGCCTTGTTCCAAGCCCAAACGGTCTTTTTCGATGGGGTCAGGTGATAGACGTTGTCCTTAGCGGGGACCGCCGCGGCGTGGGTGAGCTGTGGGACGCTCAGACCACCGGCCACCGTGGCGAGCGTGAGCCAGTGTTGCCAGGTTAGATGCATGATAAAATCTCCTCCTCAAAATAGCTGTCTCTAACGTAGCAGATGTGGCTAACGGGTGGGATGTTAACGCAAATTTTGAGAGGAATCATTGACGGGATTGCCTTGGTAGGTCCCGGTTTCTGGTGTATACGCAAAAACGACGGCTCCTTTTTCATTCGGAGCCGCCGTTTCGTTGTGCATAAAGATGATTAATTTAAAGTTAATTGCCGTTGCTGCGCGTAAGCCACCAGCTCGGCCGAATACACGAGTTTTTGTTGCTGCAGTTCGGCCAAGTCATGGACACCCAGCAGCGTCATGATGGTTCGCAGACCAGTTTTCCAGTCCAGCAACATGGCCGTCGTGGTCGCCTCGTCGGTTTTGATCAGACTGTGGAGCACCTGACCGGCAGCGCCGACTAGGTTGGCCCCCAGCGCCAGGGCCTTGGCGGCGTCCAGGGGATTCCGAACGCCACCGGTCGCAATCGTGGTCAGCTGAGGGACCGCGCGGGCCTCCAACAGCGATTCGACGGTCGATTGGCCCCAGCCGTCAAGGTAATCCAGTTCCTTTTGGGGCCGGCGGAAGTTCTCGATGTCGATGAAGTTGGTCCCACCACGGCCGCCTAAGTCAACGTACTGGACGCCAACGCCGGCTAGCCGCTGCAAGGTTTCACGGGCCATACCGAAACCGACCTCCTTGACAATAACGGGGACGTCTAGCGCGGCGACGGTCTCGCCGATGCCATTGAGCCAGTCGAAGTTCCGGTCACCCTCGGGCATCACCAGTTCCTGGGCCGCGTTCACGTGGAGTTCCAGGGCGTTGGCGGCCAACATGTCGACCGCCCGTTTCGCCTGGGCGACGGTATGCCCGGCACCGATATTGGCGAACACGATCCCGTCCGGGTTATTTTCTCGGAGTGGGGTGAAGGTGGCGATGGCCGACTCATCCTGGAGCGCGATGCTCTGAGAACCGCTGGCCACCGCTAAATGCGTCGCCGCGGCGATGCGTCCCAGCTGGGCATTGACCTTACCCGTGCGGGGGCTGCCCCCGGTCATGGCCTCAATCAGAAGCGGCACCGGTAACGTTAGCGGCCCAACCGTGGTGGTTAGGTCCACGTCGGCTAAAGCCATTTCAGGCAGACTCTGGTGCACGAAACGCAACTGGTCGAATTGGCTGGTTGCTTCTGGCGTATAGAACTTTTCGGCAAGTGACAGGTGTTCGTCCTTGCGGTGTGCGTGCCGCGACAGGTCCATGGGGTCGTCCTCCTTAGTCGGTTACGTGGTGTACGTTCAATTTCAGCGGTTCGATGCCACTATCCTCCCATTGGTGTAGGAGTTTGGCGAGGTCCTTGGCGGCGTCGATGATCACGATGCCACAGTCTCCGCCCCCGGCCCCGGACGACTTGGCGGCGCCGCCAATGGTCACGGCGGTGTCACACATGGTCTTCAGAAGGCTGGTTTCAATGGTCACGTGGCTGAGATGGGCCAGGTTGTTTAACAGGTCCCGGTTGACGGCGATTTCGCGTTGAATCGCGGCTAAGTCGCCATCGTGAAAGCCCTGAATCATTCGGTGAAGACAGTCGCGGCTCTTATCCAAAAAGGTGTGATAGCTCTTGCGCTGGGTCGCCTTGAAGATGGCGATACGGTCGACCAAGTGTGAGGTCGAAGCCGGTGAACCAGTCCAGCCAATCAACAGGCGTAAGGGTTCCGGTGGGGTGAGTAATTCGATTTCCAAGCCGGGCCAATCCAGATTCAGGAGGTCGACTAAGCTCATTTCCCGTCGAGCGGAGGCCAGCCAGTCGCGGTCAAAGGCCCGGTAGGCGATCCAGCCACCATAGACGGAAGCCGCGATGTCGCCTAACGACCCGTTGCCCTGGACGTCCAGGTGGGCGATGGCCGAGAGCTTAAACAGTTGGTCACGACTGAGGTCGATGTCGTAGAACTGGCACAGGGCCTTGACGGTCGCCACAGTCACGGCGGCCGAGGAACCCAGACCGTACTTCTTGCCGTCGGCGCTGTCCAGATCACTGTCGACGCTGAGGTGGTACATGGCTAGGGGCTTACCCAAGACTTGGGCGTACTGTTCGGTCAGCCGAATGGCGGAGAGAATGTAGTGGAAGGGGTTGTCTCGGTTGTCAAAAACCAGTTCGGTCCCTTGGCGTTGCCAGTAGAGGGAATTTTCTTGGTATTGCTGCGAGGCAATCTGACCATAGTCATGGCTGGGCTCGATGGAAACGGTGACGAACTGGTTCAAGGCCACGATGATGGCCGGATAGCCCGGTTCGACGACGGCGTATTCACCAGCAATATAAAGTTTTCCGGGTGCTTGGGCGGAAATCAAAAAATCAGGTCCCTTCTGCGACGGGGAGGTCGCATGTGTTCTAAATTATGAATATTTTTAATGTAAGTTAGTTCTCTAACCACTGAATGCCCGGTCCGGGATGGGCGACTAAAACGCGGTCGTCTCTGAATTGTTGGGCAAATCGGTGGGTGATCACCGGCAGGTCAGCTTCCTGGCAGAAGACCTTGACGTTGGGGCCGGCGTCCATGGTGTAGTAGCAGGCGCTCCCGGCTTCGCGAAGCTCGCGGACCGTTTGCATGGCTACCAGACTGTCGCCATTGAAGTAGCTGTACGGTGGGTTAGCGCTGAGGGTCAGTGCGTGCATCCGCATCGCGTTGGCTTCCAGAATCTCGCCGACCTGCTGAAAGTCTTGCGCCTGGATGGCGGGTTTGATGGTCGCCAGGTCGGTCGCCACCACGTCGCGCCATGCGGCGTAGTAGGGCGAGGTGGTCACGCTGGACTGCATGCCCTGCCGCGAACTGATCTTCTTTTGGTGGGGGTCTAAGACCAGGGCCACCATGGCGATTGGCCAGTCGACTTGCTCCATGAATGGAACGGCCTTGGAGCTGGCGTCATCGTGACCGGCCTGCCATTCGACGAAACCACCGAAGATGGACCGCGTCGCCGAGCCGGATCCGCGCCGGGCCAACCGGGAAAGGTCGGTCCGACTAAGGTTAAGCCCGGCCGCGCGACTGGCCGCCCCGGCCAGGGCCGCAAAAGCGGAGGCCGATGAGGCCAGTCCGGCGGCCATTGGCACGTGGTTTTGCGAACTTACCCGGGCAAACGTGGTCAGGCCGGCTTGGTGTCGGACCAAGTCCAAGACATGGCGGACCTTACGACTTGCGTCCGGCGAGAGGACCGTTTGGTTCACGGTGACTTGGTCGGCGGTGAGCGCCGGGTCGAATTGAACCTGCGTGTCGGTATAAAACTGATCCAGCGTTAGGGAGAGACTACTGGTCTGGGGGATGATCAGGTCGGTGTCGGCCTTGCCCCAATACTTGACTAGGGCAATGTTGGTATGGGCCCGAGCCGTAATGGCTGGCATCATGCGGGTTCCTCCTCGGAGTGAAAGGCTTCCGTCCAGGTCGCCGTGGCACCGGCGGCCAAGAGGGCCTGTTTCACGTTTTCAGCGTTGGTTGCGGTATCACAGAGGGCAATTAGACAACCGCCCATACCACCGCCGGTCAGCTTGGCCCCTAAGGCACCGTTGGCCCGAGCGACGGAAATCAACCGGTCGAGTTCCGGCGAACTGACACCTAAGCCCACCAGCTGCTCCTGGGCCTGATCCATGATTTGCCCCAGCCGTTGCTGTTGGTCGGTGGTCAAACACTCGCGGGCCGCGTAACTCAGCTCGCCCAGTCGGGCAATTTGCTGATCCGTTTCTTGCGGGAAGACCGTCTTACGCCGGGCGACCGCCGCAACGGCCTGACCGGTCTGGCCCTTGACGCCACTGTCGGCGATGACCAGGTAACCGCTGAGATGAAACGGAATCTGTTGGATGCTTTCATGGGGAATCAACCAGATGGGCACGGCCGAGCTTGAGGTGGCCGCGTCGATGCCACTGGGGTTCCCATGGGTAATTTTTTCGCCAATCGCGACCGTGTCCAGCAGGACCTCCCGGGTCAGGGGGCGGTCGAAGAACCGGTACATGGCGCGGGTGATGGCCACGTCGACCGCGGCCGAGGAGCCCATGCCCCGTTCGGCCGGTAAGTCACTGGTAATGGCCATGTGAAACGGCACGTTTTCACCCTCAAAACGCGCTAACAGGGTCGCAATCAATTTTACGACCCCGGCCAGATGATGATTTAATTGGGCGATGGGACCATCAAAGTACCGACTCGCGATGGTCTGCCCCGTCGGCACGGCCGTCATGGTCACGGTCGTGTTCACGGAAGTTAGGGGGAGGGCAATCGCCGGCTGACCATAGACGACGCTGTGGTCGCCCAGAAGAATGATTTTGGCATTGCTTTTCCCAATGACCGACTTCTCCAATTGCGCTCGCTCACTTTCTCTATCGATTTTATCTACCAGAATATCATACTCTACTCGCTCTTATTGCGCTAGCCTTGCCGTTCAAAAACCGGTAAACCGTTAAAAATTAACAGATTCTATAACCTTTTTCGGGTGTTCGCTCGCCCGCGGCACCGCAACCGTAGCGCTGGGGGCCTAAGTGGTGTATCATAGTGCCAGTTATAATCGCATTTGTGCAGAAATTGGTGAGCAGACATGGATCAAGACACGGTCTACGCGGTGGTCGATATCGAAACCACCGGTACCAGTGTGCAAGATGGCGACCGCATTATCCAAATCGGGTGCGTTTTCGTCCAGCATAATAAAATCATTAACCACTTTACCACCGACGTGAATCCCTTACGCGAGATTCCGGCGGCGATTTCGCGACTGACGGGCATTACCAACCAGCGGGTGCGTCACGCCCCACTGTTCGACGACGTGGCCGGGACGCTGTACAGCCTCCTGACCAACACGGTCTTCGTGGCCCACAACGTCAATTTTGACTTTCCCTTCATTAATGCAGAGCTGACCCGGGTGGGGTATCCCGAACTCGACATTGAGGCCCTTGACACGGTTTCGTTGAGCCAGATTCTCTTGCCAACGGCGACCAGCTTCCGGCTCCGGGACCTTAGTGGGCTCTTTAACATTGAACACGACAACCCGCACTCCGCCGACAGCGATGCCGGGGCAACCGCCGAACTTTTTATCTTCCTGTTCCGGCGGCTGCGGGCGTTACCGATGGTGACCCTCCAGCAGATGATCGACCTCAACGCCGATTTACCGCGCGAGACCACCCGGTTGTTTACTGTGGCCCAGCAACTCAATGCGGCCAAGCCGCGTAAGCTGCCGGATTACCTCTACGTGAAGAACGGCTTGGCCCTGCGAAAGGCGCCAGAACTGACCCCAACGACCATCAGCGAACCCGCCAAGTACCCCAAGACCAAGAAGCAGAAGCAAAAGCTGATGCCGGAGAACCTGGAATGGCGGGCCGAACAGGCCAAGATGATGAATTACATCTATAATAACTACGCCGAAAGCGACCGGCACACGGTCAAACAGATGGTGGTCGAGGCGCCGACCGGCATCGGCAAGAGCCTGGGGTACATGCTTCCAATGGCCTACCTGGGTCAAGCGGGGCGGCCAGTGGTCATTAGTACCGCTACCACGATTCTACAGGAACAATTAATGGAACAAACGATTCCACTCTTGAAGCAGATTGTGCCCTTCACGGTCAACGCGGTCATCGTCAAGGGGAGCCGGCATTACCTGGACCTCCAGCGGTTTGCGACCACGTTAGCGCTCGACGAGACCTCTAAGCAGACCCAGCTCCTGAAGTTACGCCTGCTGGTCTGGTTGACCATGACCACCACTGGAGACCTGGACGAACTGCACCTGGCGACTTACCGGGCCCCGTACTTCCAGGAAATCGTCCACGAGGGCAACATGGGGACCGACAGTCCGTTTTACGACGATGACTTCTTGCGGCGCCGCGATGCGACCCTGGCTCACGCGCAATTTGTTGTTGTGAACCACGCCTACCTGAGTGAACACGCCCACGCGCTGGGGGACCTGTTACAGCGGCCCTACCTGGTGATCGACGAGGCCCAACACCTCTCCGAGAGCACCTTGCGGCAGCGCCGGACCCAGGTGAAGTTTGCCCAGATCATTAACGAACTCCACCACGTCCAACGCGACATCAGCCGCGAGATTGGGCCCAACCTCCTGTCGTTATTTGAGCAGGACCAGGCCACCAGTACCACGATTCGTAACCTCCTAAAGACCACGGAAACGTTGGAGGCGGCCCTGAACACGGTGGTCGACCGGCTCTTCTTGAAGTTCCTGGCGGCTAAGCGGGGGAACGCCCAGAACGCACCGATTGAACAGTTGGTGGCGGCCAAGGACCTCTTTCATTTAAAGGAAGACTTGGAACCGGAGCTCCGCCAGGTCACCCGCGGCGACACCGCGTTATTGGCTCAGTTGGGCACGATTCGGGCCCAGTTCGATGCTGAACACGCGCGGTTCGTGGCGTCACAACGGTACCTCTTCGAACGCCTGGATACCCGGGTTCATACCGTTGATGAGTTGTTGCAGGCCTTATTGGGGATCTTTGCCCAGGCAGCCCCCGACACCACCAGTAACCTCTTCTGGGTGGCCATCAACCACGTGGGTGACCGGGGAAGCCTGCAACTCTCGAGTGGCCTGTTAGCCACCCAAGGTTTCTTACAAGAACGTATCTACAGCGCGTTTCAACCGGTCTTGTTAACCGGGGCGACGCTGTTTTCATCGGGTCGGTCGCAATACGTGTTGGACCAGTTCGACTTGGACCGTGAGACCACGGCGACCCACCGGATGCGCAGTAGCTTTGATTACGCTAACCAGGCCCAGTTACTGGTGGCCGATGCCGGACCGAACCTATCGCGGGTGGCTCCCGACGACTACGTGACTTACCTAGCCAGCGCGATTACCCAGTTGGCCGGGGCCGTGCAGAAGCAGACCCTGGTACTGTTTAATTCGTTGAACGTGATTGAACGGGTTTACGAACAGTTGACTCACCAACCGGAGTTCGCCCAACGCGAGGTCCTCGCGCAGGGGATTAGTGGTAGTCGAGAACGCATCGCCAAACGGTTTGCGACCGGCGACGATTCGTTGCTCTTGGGAGCGGCCAGCTTCTGGGAGGGCATCGACCTGCCGGAAGAACAGCTGGAGCTCCTGATCGTGACGCGGTTGCCGTTCGATTCGCCAGACCGGGTCTTCGTGAAGGCCAACTATGCGCGTCTCGAGGCGCAGGGCAAAAATCCGTTCTACAACGCAGCTTTGCCGGCGGCGACCTTAAAGCTTCGTCAAGGGGTTGGCCGGCTGATTCGAACGCCGCGCGACCGCGGGGCCGTGGTCATCTTGGACCAACGGCTGGTCGAGCGGCAATACGGTCAGAGTATCCTGCGGGCGTTGCCTAAGGACCTGCCGTACACGACTGGTGATATCGATGGCTTGACCCGGGAGCTGATTAAGTTTTTTGAAAAAAGCCCCGTCGATTCCGTGACCCCACCCGAAATTTGATATAATTAAACCAGTTTGAATTTGAAATTAAGGGAGTACGATGGCAAATTGATGAGACAACAGTATCAACGGCGACGACGGCCAAGGCATTGGGTTCTGTTAACGGTCCTGGTCGTTGTCTTGGCGTTGCTCTTAGGCGGTGGTTACGCCATCCGGCGGGCAACGCATCCGTTTACCCAAGCGCAGACGCGGGCGGAGAGGATTGCCAAGACTTCCGGTCATTTGACCAAAACGACCGGGTATTACTGGACCAATCTGGATACGACCTATTACACGGTCGTGGGTCAGAACAAGGCCAAGCAGGCGGTCTACGCCATCGTGCCAAAGTCCGGTAAGAACGTCACGGTCTTAAAGCAAAGCGCGGGACTCTCCCGCAACGCCGTGTTGCAGCGGGTCTGGCAGCGCAACCCCAAGAAGGTCTTGTCCGCAGCGCTGAGCATCTTTAACGGCAAGCCAGCCTGGCAGGTCAGCTACCTGAACAAGGCGGGTAAGCTCTGCTACCTGACGTTCCAGTTCAGTAATGGCAAGGTCTTACAACAAATCGCAAATATTTAATCTGAGTGAGGAGAATGGCATATGCGACAAGTGTCTCAGCGGGCCCAGGCAGTACGGCCCTCAGCAACCTTACAGGCGTCTCAGCGGGCGCGTGACCTACAGGCAAGTGGCATCGACGTGATCAACCTGGGATTGGGGCAGCCCGACTTTCCAACGCCGGCACCCATCAAGGCGGCCACGGTTCAGGCCATCAATGCCGACCAGGTCGACGGGTATACCGCCACACCAGGAATCGCACCCCTGCGACAGGCGGTCGCCGATCGAATGGCGGCCACGCAAAACGTCCGGGTCACGGCCGACCAGGTGGTGGTGACGACCGGGGCCAAGATGGCGTTGTATACGCTGTTTCAGGTCCTGCTGAACCCTGGTGACCAGGTGCTCCTACCGGCACCGTACTGGGTCAGCTATGCCGAGCAGGTCAAGCTGGCCGGGGGCACCCCGGTCGACGTGGCCCCAACGGCCAGCCTGAAGGTCACGTCCGCGCAACTTGAGGCGGCGGTGACCCCTAAGACCGTGGCGATTGTCCTCAACTCACCGCAAAACCCCAGTGGCCTGGTCTATACGGCCGAAGAACTCCAAGCTATCGGTGACTGGGCCGTTCAACACGACCTCTGGATTGTCGCCGACGAAATCTATGGTGACCTGGTATACGACCAGGCCGCACCAGTGCCGTCGATGCTGACACTTGACCAGACCATCGTTGACCACACCATCGTAATTAACGGGGTCTCCAAGACCTACGCGATGACCGGTTGGCGGATTGGCTGGGCGATTGGGCCGGTCGACCTGATGACCACCATGACTCGGGCCCTGTCTCACATGACGGGCAACACCGCAGCGGTCAGCCAGGCGGCGGCTGTGGCGGCGTTGACCCAGGACCAGGCACCAGTGGGCGAGATGAAACGCCACTTCCAGGAGCGACTGGACACTGTTTATCCGCTGGTGACGGCTTTACAAGGATTTGAGCTGGTCCACAAGCCGCAGGGGGCCTTTTACCTGTTTCCGGACGTGGCCCAGGCGATGGCCCTGAAGCACTGTGCCACGACCGAGGACTTTGTGAACCGCATCTTGGACGAGGCCCACGTGGCCGTGGTCGCGGGGGAGGCCTTCGGGTTACCGCACCACTTGCGCATTAGCTACGCCACCGATTTGGTAACGTTACGCGAGGCTCTGGCGCGGTTAGCGACGTTTATGAAGACTACCGATTAACGATTTAAAAATAACGGAACGGTCGCGCAGAAACTTACACGCGGCCGTTGTTTGTTTCATTGCGGGAGGAATCACCATGGAAGAATTTACACGACGCTATTTGCAGGCCGGTCAGACCAGCGTTGCCAACTACCTGCTTGATCATTTTCGTGAGGTGGGGATGACCACCGACCAGCTGTTACTCTATCTCCAGCTGCGGCGCCTGATGGACCGGGGGACGTTGTTGCCGGCGGCCGAGGTGGTCGCCAAGCACCTGGGCTGGGACGCCCAGAAGGTCTACCAGCTCTTGCACGAGATGATCACCCAAAAGCTGATGACCATCACCACCATCGTGGACGGGCAGGGACAGAAGCAGGACACCTACGACTTTCGACTCCTGCTGGAGAAGTTGAGTCAGGTGCCGGTCCAACAAGCGGTTCAGGCTCAGCAGACCCCGGCGGCTAAACCGGCCCAGGAAAACCAGCGGGCGGCGGTCTTTAACCAGGTCGAACAGGAATTCGGCCGGCCGCTGTCGCCGATTGAGATGCAGACCATCAACGACTGGCTGGACCAGGACCACTATAAGCCGGAGCTGATTGAACTGGCCTTACGCGAGGCGGTTCTAAGCCAGGCCTACAGCCTGAAGTACATGGACCGCATCCTAATCAGTTGGGAGAAGAAACACCTGACCACGGCGGCCCAGGTGCAAAAGGAACGCGACCGCCAGGCGGAACGTCAGGCCCCGAGTAAGTCGGCGGCCCCCGGGGATACCACGATTCCGGACGTGCCTATCTTTAAACTAACGGATAACTAAACCTGATGGTATGGCGACCTCGTGAGTCTACGGGGTCGCTTTTTTCTTGCCGAGTGGGCAATTGGCCGTAGTCCGGCGTAATCGGCCCCGGCTAACAATTGCCAGGTGATGGTTAACTGGTGACGTTAGTGCTAGACTTAACGTATATTTGGGAGGTCTAGTCATGCGAAAAATTGTTTGGGGTGTCACGACCCTGGCACTGGGTGTCGGGTTAGGCATGGGCGGTAACGTTACCGCATCGGCGGCGAGTGGCACCTATTCCGTACGGCGGTCGAATTCGGTGCGGTTGGTGTGGCGCAAAACCATGCGTCAACACGCTTACACCACGACCACCGGGGTGCGGTATTCGAAGCACCTGGGGATGCGCTACAGTAACGCAGCACTGGGGGCCAACACGGTCTGGGTCACCGATGGTCATGAGAAACTTTATAACAAGGTCAAGGGTACGGCGGCTATTTATTACCATGTCACGACCAGCGATGGTACAGCCAACGGGTGGATCTGGCGGGGGTATTTGACGGCGCAGACCACAACCGCGGTGGGAAAAACGTCGACACCAGCAACGACGACCAACCCGACGACGCCTTCAACGACTAAATCAACGGGAGCCGATACGGCGGCCATTACGGCGTCGATTTTAAAGGACCTAAGTGGGGGTGCCGAGGCGGACACCCAGACCACGGCCCTGGCCAATCGGGTGCTGGACCAGATGGTGAGCGGTCAGTACCAGTTTTCCCGGAACATGAGCGTCCAACCGGGCTGGGAAGCGGGCACGACCTGGGGCGGTTCGGGCAACAAAACGGATGACGCCCAGTTCTTTAAGCTATTGGCCGCCAACAAGCTGGTTTACGGTTTTGGCCTGGATAAGACCATCAGTAGTGCCCGCATCGGCACCAAGCAGGACGTGTTGTCTAGCCTATCTAACCAGTCATGGGACGAGGATAACGAATTCGACGGCGAGGGCACTTACGGCGTGACCCGGGAGAACTTCTACCTGGCCGCCAAGATTGGCATCGCCACCAAGCGTCTGGCGGACGGGCGTTACGCGATGTTTAGCATCATTCGCTTACCCGCTTATTATGGTAATATTGCCTTATATGATGAATGAGAGACGGGTCCGTCGCCCATATGCAGGATGAACTACACCGGCATTAAAATACCGGGTTTCTAGGAACACCAAACTTGCACTGGCAACTGAACATTTTCAATTAACAGTGTAGCGGCTCGGCTATTTTACTAAGGCCAGTCCCTGACCTTTAAGTTCTTTTAAGCCGCGTTTGAGAATATTGCGTGCGGCATTCACATCTCGGTCATGATGATGACCACAGTTTGAACAAGTCCATTCTCGAATCGCCAAGGGCTTCGTTCCACTACCATAACCACAGTCAGCACAAATCTGTGAGGTGTATCGCGGATTTACAAGCACAGCCGTTTTGCCATACCACTCAGCTTTGTAGATAATCTGTCGTTTGAATACCGACCAGCTTGCATTGGCAATGCTTTTAGCCAACTGATGATTTTTGAGCAGCTGTTTGACTTGCAAGTCCTCCAAGACAATCACATCAAAGGCCTTAACTAACCAAGTCGTTAGCTTATGGAGATAGTCGTTGCGTTGATTTCGGATTTTGGCATAGATTTTTGCCACCTTGCGCTTTTGTTTCTGATAATTTGAAAAATCAGTTAGTTCTCGGGGACTGGGAACCTTTTGATGACGGTCCCAAGCTATCTCTTTTTGCGCTAATCGCCGGCGACGGGCAAGCTTACGTTGTGCTTTAGCCAATTTTACTTCCAAGGATTCCGCGCGAAAGGTGGGAAACTTTTTCCCAGTAGAAAGAATGGCTAGATCCATTAAACCGACATCGATGCCCACTACCTGGTGTTGCTTGTCAAAGACTTGGTTATCGTCTTCGACCTGCAGCGCTAGATAGTAATTACCGGTGGGTTCACGAACGACAGTTGCCCGTTTGATCTTCCCTTTAACATCACGCGTAGTTGAAACTTTTACCCGGCCAATCTTGGGTAATTGCATGGTATGCTTCGCCAAAACTTTAACCGTACTTTTGGTTGTATAGGCTTGCCGCGCATATTTACGACTATGAAAACGGGGTTGCCCGACCGTGTGCGTCTTATCCTTGAAGAAGGCCTTAAATGCTAAATACAGGTTCTTAGTGACCACTTGCAAGCCAGAACTATCGACTTCTTTCAGGAAAGGATACTCAGTCTTTAAAGGCTTAAGCAAAAGATCCATCTGATAATTTGACAGCAGCTTTAATTGGGGATTATTACGATGGCGTTCTGTTAACATCGCTAGAAGCTGGTTCCAAACGAAGCGCTGACAGCCAAACGAACGTGCGAAAAAAACTTTCTGATGTTGATTCGGATAAAGCTTTAATTTAACGCCCTTAGTGACCATATGTTCCCCTCCTAGTCTGACCTTAGTATACGAGCTGGTTAGGAGAAAGTCGCGACTTTTAGCTTACAAATATATCAATATCTGCTGTGGCATCTGACGCAATTAGTTTGGCCATTCATCCCCTGAATAAATTCAAGGGTTTTCTAGCCTATCATCTCAGTAAATTACTAATACAAGTGAGGCAACTCTGATTGGATGAAATCAGAATTGCCTCACTTTTTAGCATGGAAAATAAAGATACCGTTTTTATGGGGGAGTCATGCGTCGCCTTGATTCCGCTGGTGTATTTGTGATAATGCGTTGACGGGTTATGGTGACTGAAATCCGACATGTTGGAAAATATTATGTGATTTGTGACGAATTTAGCAGTGGGTCAATTTAACCGAATCTCCTTTAAGATTTTACGCTATACTTAAAAAGCTAAAGAAGGGGAGATAACGGGTGAAAAAAATTCGTGAAAATGGGATTGATGGTGTTTCGGGGCTCATGATGTTTTACGGACTAGGGGTAGTTAGCCTCATTATGTGGGCCGTAACGGGGTTTCAACTGGGATGGTTGATTGCGGCACTGGTGTATTTGGTGATGGGAAGCTTATTCTTGCACACAACGCTGACAGGAAAGGGACGCATTTGGAATCGACTATTACCGGATATCCCGTTAACCAAGACCACGCGAGCGCTAGACATTGGTTGTGGCCATGGCTTGGTGTTATTTAGAATTGCCCAGCGGTTACCTTTAGGCGGTCACGTGACCGGTATTGATATCTGGCAGCAGCGCGACCAGACAGGAAACGCGCAAACGGTCGTTGAGCAGCGAATTCAGTCGCGGCAACTTGGTCATTGCGCAGCGGTTCAAACGGCCGATATGCGTGACTTGCCGTTTGCTGATGAACACTTTAACCTGGTCGTTTCCAGCCTAGCTATCCATAACGTTAAGCCCAAAGCGGGTCGGTTACAGAGTCTACGGGAGTTAAATCGGGTGTTGCAACCGGGTGGCCAGGTGGTGATTGTGGACTTGGGCTTTTCCTGTCAGGAATACCGGACGGCTTTGCGCGAACTTGGCTTTACAGATATTCGACTCGCGGGAGCTGGCTGGAATGGCTGGTGGGGTGGCCCCTGGATGCCAACCCTAACGTTACGCGCAACGAAAGGTTCGGTTAGATAATTGGGTAGCTGATAAAACCAACGCCCTCTTTATTGGTCAAGTAGCAGTCAAGTCTCTAATGGGGGCTGATGTGCATGGGTTGCCGATTATTTTTGGCATAACGGGCGTGCTATAATGAACCCATTGAGAAAAGATGAGGTGGCAGAATGCATAAGATTGCGGTAATTTCGGACGTCCACGGCAACGTGACCGCGTTACAGGCGGTCATTAGCGACGCCCAACAGGCGGGGTGTACCGACTTTTGGTTCATGGGTGACTTGTTCGTGCCGGGACCGGGGGCCCACGACCTGTTGGCCCTGCTGGATTCCCTCCCGATTACGGCTTACGTGCGTGGTAATTGGGAGCACGGGTTGATCGAAACGTTGGACGGGCAGATTGACTTGGCCGACCCCAGCGACGTGTACGAATCGCTGATCGATGACTATGTGCGTCGAGGCTTGTCGGCGGACGAGGAGCGGCGGATTCGCCATTTACGGCTGTTGCAAATTGTTCACCTGGATGGGCTGACCTTCCAGTTGAGCCATAACCTGCCGACCAAGGATTCAGGCCACACGTTGATTCCTACGGGCGAGCAAAGTGCCTTTGATGAAATGGTCGGTCAGCGGGCCGACGTGGCGGTCTATGGGCATACACACCACCAGCTTTTCCGGCAAACCACGGCCGGGCAGTTGATCATCAATCCGGGGACCGTGGGGATGCCGTTCCCACACTGGCACCGGTTCGCGACGGATTTGCGGGCCCAGTACGCCATCGTGACCACTAACGGGGTGGCCATGCCCGACGTGGACCTGCGTAAGGTGACCTACGATGCTGAGGCGGAAATTGCATTAGCCCAGCAGCGGGGCTTGCCCTACGTCGACCTGTACGCCGAGCAACTCCGCACCGGCGTTGTGCACACGCACGATAATGCATTGTTGGCCCGCGAGACCCAGCGCTTGGGTTACGGTCCGCGGGTGGCGACGATGGTGGCCCGGTATTCGCGGAGCTAATCAAGAAATTAGCCTAATTGCTGGGAATACATGGCTAACCTAGCACAAAGTATAGTGAAAAGCGGTACCTTGCTGGCTGGCAGGGTGCCGCTTTTGCCGTCTGGGAAAGGGCGATGGTTAAGTAACTGGCATTATCAGGGCAAGCGACGGCTACCGGAGTGCCATATTCTTCAGAAGCGTGTAGGCTGTCGGGTGTGTGGAGATTTTGGTGTAAGGTAACGATACTGAGTTGCTACAGCCATGACAAAGGTGACGATAAATGATGACTTTTAGAAAAATAAGCTTAACGGGACACACCGCCTGGGGGTTCCTGGCAGGCGGGGCCCTAGTGCTTCAAGGCCTGATGGTCCTACTTTTGAAGAATCAATTGGGCGATAAACTGCCCACCTATTTCAGCTTCACGGGTAGAATCATCGGGTGGTTCGCTTATCAGCGGCCAATTATTTTGCCCGGAATATTATTTCTGGCGGCGCTCCATCTCGCGGGCCTATTGCTGGGAAACACGATACCCGTGCTGTTAAACAGGATGCCACTTTTGGGTAAGTATTTACCGGATTCGTATTATCTTGGTGGGCTCGCATTTGCTTGGTTTGAGGCCCTCACGTGGCCCGTGCTCGGTGACTTTTTCGGAAATGATTTTTGGACGGCACCCTTGATACTGGTAATTAATAGTGTCTGGCTCTTAATAGTCGTTTTCAAAACAGGTCAAAAAGCGATGGCGTAGTTTTGGCGAAGAGTCCGGTGCAAAAAAGTTGTTCTAATAACGCGCTGATTTTTGAAGTTTACGGTTAAAGCGGTAACGCCGGCTAGCAAGATAAACTAAAACACGCCATAAGCGATGAACTGGGTCCCATCGCTTATGGCGTATTGCTTTATTTAAACATTATTTCGCGTTTTGATATACAAGCGCAAACTTCTCCAAGGATTTTAGCACGGGAATGAAGGCCCGTCCCAAATCCGTTAACGAATATTCCACCTTAGGGGGCACCTGGGGATAGACTTGGCGATGAACCAGGCCGTGCCCCTCCAGTAAACGTAATTCCTTGGTTAGGTACGCCTGGGTTACCATGGGCATCTTACGGTTCAACTCGCCGAAGCGGAGAACGTCTCGGCTCAGAAAGTACAGGATGACCATGGTCCATTTTCCCTGAACGACTTCTTGCACGCTCGCAAAGGGGCAGTCCAAAAAGTTGGCGTCTGAATCGGTTGGTTTTGTTTTAGAGGTCATTGACGAACTACCTTTCTTGAGTACGTTAAGATACCTTTATAGTAGCGGATTTATCGCCGATAACCAAGGCAGACGCCTTTACGCGCTACCCAATATGGGTGACGGCAAGCAATCGTTTCTCGTGAAATTGGCGATTAAAACGTGATAATCCGTTTTCCCTGATTGCTTCCCTGCTCAAAGTCCAGGTGAGCTTGCTGAATACCGGTTAGTGTGAACGGATAGGTCTGACTAACGTTGACGGTCAGCTGACCATCACGGTACAACCGCATCAATTCGTTCAGTGCGGTCAGCGAAGGGTCGCCCATGGCGTAGGTGGCATAGATACCGTGTAGTTTAGCACGTACGGGATTAGGAACACCATTGACGGAGGTGAGCCGACCGCCGCGTTTCACCACTTGGTAACTCTGTGCCAAGGTCTGTGGCCCAGTCAGATTCACCACTAGGTCGACGTCGTGGACTAACTTGGTGAAGTCTTGCGTACGGTAATCGATGATGGTGTCTGCGCCGAGGTTTTTGAGATACTGATAATGCTGCGCACTGGCGGTTGTGATGACGGTCGCCCCGGCTGCTTTGGCTAGCTGAATGGCGACGCTACCGACCCCGCCGGCACCCCCATGAATCAGGACGCGTTGTCCGGCTTGAACCTGGCCGTTTTTGATCACAGCACTCCAGGCGGTGACGCCGGAGAGAATGAGGCCGCCCAGCGGTACTAGGTCTAAATCATGGGGGACCTTAACGACCCCTTGGTCTTGGTTGACGGCCAGGTATTCGGTGTAGGTGCCCGGCTGAGAAAAACCCACCACGTGATCCCCGACGGCGAATTTGGTGACGCGATTGCCCACCTGGGTGACGATGCCGGAGAAGTCGTGGCCCAGCATGTGGGGCAAGGTTGGCCGGAACTCGGCGGGCATGGTGGGAAACGGTCCGTGTTGGCGCATGCCAACGTCGGAGTCATCGACGCTGGTGGCGACGAGCTTGATGAGGATTTCTTCGGGCAAAAGAGTGGGCATGGCGACGGTAGTTTCTTGGAAGCCGTTGACGGACCCGTAAGCGGTTAGGATGATTTTCTTCAATATAAAAGCATCTCCTTAATTCGTGAAGTTCATGGTCGTGATGTGGCGTACCTATGACTATAGGGGTTACCCCAGAACTTTGTAAGTACCATCTTTGCGAATAGGTACTATGTTTAAACGTTGAAATGGACAGTGGGGGGGATGATGGGGACAAAGTTTTTTGAGATTTCTGGTAAACGTCGCTGGTTTTGTCCCAGGTAGTGGAATGGCTTGTTGGTGATTGATGTCTACTAAAACGTGAGTGGGCTGGTTAACCGGCTAATCGTTTTTCAGGGGGGAACAACACTGAGACTTAAAACAAGAATCGATTTTTCAACTTTTACCGTTGGGTTTCAACGACGGAATCGCGTCATGCCTTGGGCCTGCCTGGTGGGCCTACTAAGCCTGTTGGTAATGCTGTTCTGGCTGGTCGAAACTACACGACCGGCATTGCGTTATATCGTAAGTTCTAAACAAAAATGGACCACCGCCACGCTTGTGGGGATGGTCCATTTTTGTTTACCGATTAATCCCAATATACGCCCGTCCTTGATACACCACGGCCTTCAGCACTAGGAGCTGTTGGTCGCGTCGCACCAGTAGGCGGGCCTGGTTCATCAGGGCGAAGGCCGTGTCAAAGAAGGTTGCCGTTCGCAGGGCAAAATGCCAGTAGCCACTGGGGGTCCGGTCGATAAACGTCAGGCCGGTCGGGGCGACCAGGGCGCCGAAGTAGGCGTCCCGGTGGTCTCGAATCGCCGGGGCCAGCGTGGCGTTTAGCTCGGCCGGCACTGCCATGACCCGGTAGAGTCGCTTGAGTTGGCTCAGACGCCCGTCTTCGGTGGGGGCCGCGGCGAACGCCACCAGTTGGCCCAGGTTCTGCTGACTGGGACCGGGTAGGGGCTTGAGTTGGGTGGCTACCGTGGTGGTGGGATGGACCACGCGGCCAGTGGTGTCTTCGACGTCTTGCAGGGTCGTCCCGCCGTCCGCCGGGTACCCGGTAATCACGGCTGTGTAGTCGTTGAGTTGGTCAAAACGGATGGCTTTTGACATGGGAAACATCTCCTTACGCGTTAGGTCTAGTTTAGCCGATGTGGCAGCAAAACCACAGGCTTTTTTCGTTATTGATTAAATGAAACCGCTATCTAAGAAAATCATAAACAACGCTTATAGGCCTATTAGGACGCCGGTTGGGCCACCGTGCTATAACGGAAACATGCTCAAAAATGATTTCTAGAAAGCGAGGTGAGCGCGTGGCGCAACCCGTAAAACGCCGTTACCTGCACGAGGTCGACCTGATGCGGGTCATCTTCATTGGTGGGGTGCTCCTGAACCACACCACCACGGCGTTTGAATCACGACTGGTCAACACCAGCCATAGTCAATTGATTCTGGAAGCCACCCACCTGGCGCTCCACTTTACCCGGATGGGCTTCATGTTTATGACCGGTCTGGTCCTCGTGCTCAACTACTACCACCGTGACCAGCATTGGGGGCACTTCTGGCTCAAACGCTACACCAGTTCCGGAATTCCCTACATCGCCTGGAATGCCATCATCATGGTGGTGGCAACGTTGATCGCCAGTGGCAAAATCGACTGGCCGGCCTACTGGGCCCACCTGGGCAACGCGTTGCAGTACGGTAACGAATACTACATGTACTATATCCTGGTGACCTTCCAGCTCTACCTGGTTTTTCCACTGCTGGTACTGCTCTTCAAGAAGCTACCGCACGCCCATTATCAGATTCTGGGCGTCAGCGCGTTACTTCAGCTGGTGCTCCTGGTGGGCATTAAGTACTGGCTGCCCCAGGTCGATACCAGCCATTGGCTCTGGTGGTTCCGCAGTTATGGCAATAATGTGTTTGTTTATCAGGTCTACTTCGTGGCGGGGGGCTTCGTGGCCATCCACTACGACGCGGTGGTGGCCTGGCTGGAACGGCAGCACCGCTTCATCGCGGGGATGGCCGGCGTGCTAGCTCTGGCCACGGTGGGCCTGTACTTCGGCAACCAGCAGGTGCTTCACCTGAGCACCGCGGCGACTTTCTCGGTCCATCAACCGTTGATCTACATTTACGATATTTTCATGATTAGTCTGGTTTTCTGGATTGGCTTGCGGTACGCCCACGCCCGGCAGCATGGGTTGCCGGGCTGGCTTGACCGCCTGATACAGGCCTTCTCCAAGGTCTCGTTTGGTATCTATCTGGTCCAGAGCCTGCCCCTGTTTGCCCTGTACGGTATCCTGGGCCTGCTCCACTTGCCTGCTTGGGTGGTGCTGGCGCTGTTGCCAATCGGGTACCTGTTCGTGGCCGGCGGTGCGCTGGCCATTGCTTGGTTCTGTTACAAAGTGCCGCCGTTCGGCGTCCTGATTGGGCGTCCACAGTGGCACCCCCTGAAAGGAGTTTCCGCCTATGTCCAAAATCACGTTAAGTCTCACACAGCACCTGCAACACGCCTCCGGTCAGAAGATCATCAAGGATGAGTCGCTTCAACGGTGGTTCAACGGCACGGAAATCGCGGCCGACGTCGATCAACTGACCGATCACCTGCGTGCGATGCAGGTCGGTCACGGCGACGTGGTGGTCGTCTGCCTGCCTAACTCGGCCCTCTACCCGGCACTGACCCAGGCTATCTGGGAGGTTGGCGCTGTCATGCACCCACTCGCGGCCCAGACCCCGGCGGCCGAGCTCCAGACGGCCTTGAGTGAGCACCCCTACGCGGCGATGGTGGTCAGTGACCACTTGTTGCCCGCCGCCCAGGCCGGCCGCCAGACGCAACTGGCCGAGCTACGGCTCAACACGGCCGACCACTTGACCCTGGTCCGCGACCGGGGCATTGTTGGCCACGTGGCCGCGACACCCACCGAGGAAGACCTGGCCCTGATTCTCAACACGTCGGGGACCACTGGTAAGCCCAAACGAGTGGGACTGACCCACCGGTTGTTGCTGAACGGGGCGACCCACGACCTCGAAAGTCACCGGTTGACGCCGGCGGATACCACACTGATCACCATGCCGATGTTCCACATCAACGCCCAGGTGGTCTCGGTGTTGGCGACCCGGTTGTCCGGCGGCCGCATCGTGGTCACGCCCAAGTTTAGCGCCAGTCGCTTCTGGCATCAGGTCCAGGATAACGGCGTGACCTGGGCCTCAGTGGTGCCGACCATTATCAATATCTTGTTGTTAAACGACCAGGCGCGGGCGGCCTACACTGGCCAGCAATCGTTGCGGTTCGTCCGCTGCTCGTCGTTTTCACTCCCATTAGATAAACTCCGTCAGTTCGAAGCGGACTACCACACGCGCATCCTGGAGGGCTACGGGATGACTGAAACCGCCAGCCAGTGCACACTGAATCCGTTTGATGCACCCAAGATCGGCTCGGCTGGTAAACCCGTGGGCACCGAGATGGCGCTCCTGGTGGATGGCCGGTTGACCGACGCGGCCAATCAGACCGGTGAGATTGCCGTGCGCGGCGATCACGTGATCACCAGTTACCTGGACCCGCACCCCGGTGCATTTCACGACGGCTGGTTTTTGACCGGTGACCTGGGGCATTTTGACGATGATGGCTACCTCTACATTACCGGTCGCAAGAAGGACATCATCAGTGTCGGTGGCGAGAAAGTCGCCCCGGCCCACGTCGAGAATGCGCTGAGTCAGCTGGCGTTCGTCAAGGAGGTCACGGTGATTGGGGCGCCGGACGACCTTTACGGCGAGCGGGTCACGGCGGTGATTATCGGCCGCCCGGGTGACCAGCAACTTCAGCGCCAGGCTGTCTACACCCAGGCCCAGCAGACGCTGGCGCCGTACGAGCAGCCCAAACGGGTGCTGTTCGTTCACGACTATCCGCGCAACGCTACCGGTAAGGTCCTGCGGCCGCAGCTGCGCCGGCAACTCGCCCAGCAGCTTGAGGCGGGGGCATGAGGCCGGCCAAACGCCGTCTGTTGAAGTGGGTCATCACCATCATGCTGCTGGTCTGGGCCGGCGTGGCCGGGTACGGCTACACTCAGACCACCAGTCAGACCAGTCACTCGGCCAACGTGACCACCGTTACCGTGGGGTATCAGAAGGGTGATCCGTTTGATATCGCCAAGCAACGCGGTGAGTTCGTCAAGAAGATGAAGGCCAAGGGTTACCAGGTGGTTTGGAAGCAGTTTACGGATGGGAGTGCCCTGATTCAGGCGCTAAAGGCTGGGAGCATCGACTACGCGCGGTTGGGAGATTCGCCGCCAGTTAGTGCCCAGGCTTCGGGGACCAAGCTGACCTACATTGCGGCGGGGTCGTCGAAGGCTAAGGGCTCGGCCATCGTGATTAAGAAAAACAGTTCGATCTCGTCAATCAAGCAGCTGAAGGGCAAGAAGGTCGCCTACACCAAGGGGACCGCGTCCGAATACATGCTGCTGCGGGCACTGGAGAAGGCGGGGATGTCGAAGTCGGACATCACCTGGGTCAACATGGCTCAGTCCGCGGCCAGTGTGGCCTTTGCCAAGGGTAAGGTCGACGCATGGGCCACCTGGGATCCGTACACGGCGCAAGCTGAACTGACGGAGAACGGTAAGGTCCTGGTCAACGGGGTCGGTTTGTCGAAGAACCGCGACTACATCATCGCGCCGCCAAGTTATGCCAAGGCGCACACTAAGGTCTCCAAGGCCATGATTCAGTACTTGGAGGAAGATATGCAGTGGGCCCAGAGTCATAAGACCCAGTTGGCGACCATGATGAGCAAGTCGCTGAAGCTCTCTAAGGCGGTCATGTTAAAAACCGTGAACCGCCGTAGTTATAGCATCGGCGCGGTCACCGCTAACGAGATTAAGGAGCAACAGAAGATTGCCGACGTCTTTTATCAGTCCGGTGTGATCGATAAACAGATTACGGTGAAAAAAGTGAATGAGTAAACGCAAAAACGGCTGAAGACTTACCCGTAGGTGGGGTGTCTTCGGCCGTTTTTTCGCGGACGCCGATCAGGGATAGTTACGAGAGGTTCGAAAAATGACCCGAGCAGTGATTGCCGAGTTGGCGGTGATATTCTGACAAGATAAAAAGAACCGAAAAAATTGCGTTACTTCTGACAGGGTTAAGCGTCATCTCTATGTGGGGGGGAGGAAAACCGGTGAAGCTAGGGGTGTACGAAAAATCGTGATGGCGCTGGCCGAAGAGATCCGGCGATATTTGATTGGGCGGCACGTGGCGCCAGAGGTGGCGGCGGACATCGTGCAGGATATGTTCGTGAAGGTCTTAGAAATGGCGCTTATTCTGGCACCGGACAAGCTCCGACCGTATCTTTATCGGGTGGCCTGGTCAACCTATCTGGATTGGTATCGACGGGAACAACGGCTACAGCGGTTGGTGACGGAAACCCTCGGGCCAAATTTAATTGAAAGCATGCCAGCGCATGTGATACCAGACGATGGCTTGATTCGGGCCATCCAGCGGTTACGACCGGCGGACCGGAAATTGCTGGTGGATCGGTATTATCATCAACGCGCGCTAAGCTTGATGGCAAACGACCTAGGCGTTAGCACGGCGGCGGTGAACATGCGGCTGCAACGGGTACAGCGGAAGTTACGAAAACATTTAGGGGGAGAGATAACGTGGGAGAAGGCTTAGTGTTTAAAAAGCTGGCCCAGCGAACCAAATGGCGTCGAACGGGGATGATGGTGGAGATTGCTCTGGTGGCTAGCTTGATGGTCGGTGCCGGGGGTATCCAGTATATTAAGGTGGCGGCCAAGCGGCAGACCGCCCAGGAAAATCGCTTTTTTGACCTTGCCAGTCAAGTGATGGCCCCCAATATTCAGAGCAGTGACCAGTTCATCAGTAATAATGGTCTGGTCACGACACAACTAACCAGTCACCGCTACAAGCAGATTGAGGGGCAACGAATTCCCTGGTCGCCGATGGTGGCGACGTATTCATGGTGGGGAGGCGCGCCGTTACCAACGCGTTTAAACAGCTTGGACGGGGACCGTTCCAGCTATGATGTGGTTACCCAGCAAAAAGTTCCCGTGTTTTATAATGATCATCGACGATTAGACAAGGGAGAACCGCGGCAACTAGCGGTTCAAGAGGTCCAGCAGGTAGCCCGAAACAGGGGGTATGTGGCGGAGGCGGCCTTGTCGTTTGAACACCCTTTAACCTATCAGCAGATTCGACAAAAGTTACCAGTTGGCGTGCATCCGGCTTGGTATTGGCTGGGCGTAACGGGGGATGCGGATACCACATTGATGGATAATAACTTTTTGGGCATTCAGGCGGAAACAGCGCAGGGAAGCTTAACAACGCGCGGCTACCAGGAGTTTCGGCAGCAATTAGCTCAAGCGTCACGGTCAGGTTTCAGCCTAACGTATGGGACGTTTAACGTGTTCCAGTACGCCGGTAAGTACGCCAAAAAGCATCCGACACTTGCTACGGCACGGTTTGCGGGGGCGATTGTGACCGGAGAGAGTTCCCGGTTTAAGGCCTTGGATCAGGCCGCTTGGGTTGAGGCGAGTTCGGTGGGGGTGTTTCAGCGACAACAAACTATCCGATAATAGAAAACGTGCCGACTACGGAACGAACTGAGAAGTTCCGTAGCAGGCACGTTTTCTGTTTAGTACATCCGAATGCAAGCTTCGACCAGGTCAAAGAACCGGTCGTTATCAACGCCCTGACCAACCTTAGCGTTGGCGGGTTGTTTCAAAACGTTGTGCTCGTCGCAGACCGTCCGGCCATAGCTAGGACCGTGGTTGATGTCGACCTGGACGTATTCGTCCTGGGTCGTGAAGAGCGTGGGGTCGATCAAATAGCCGATGGTGGTGGCGTCGTGGATCGGTCCGGCCGCCAGTCCAAAGGCCTCGTACTGGGTCTTCAACGTGAAGCGCAGCATGTCGCCGAAGAGTTTGCCGGCGCGGTTGCCCACGGCCTCCATCCGGTTGATGATGTCGGGGGTGCAGACCGTCTGGTTGGTCAGGTCCAGGCCCATCATCACCAGCGGCACTCCGGCCGTGAAGACCACGCGCGCGGCCTCGGGGTCGGCCAGCATGTTAAACTCGGCGGACGGTGTGAAGTTGCCAGTTCCGTACGCGCCGCCCATTAAAACGATTTCCTTGATTTTAGGTAAAATACGCGGCTCCATCCGCATGGCGACGGCGATGTTGGTCAGCGGGCCAGTGGGCACCAGGGTGATGTCACCGTCGCTGGCTAGCAGGGTGTCGATGATGAACCGTACTGCGTGTTGGGATTCCGCCTGCCGGTGAAGGGGCCCGAAGACTGGGCCGTCCAGGCCGGTACTGCCGTGAACGTTACTGGCGACCAACTGCTGACGAACCAGGGGTTGGGGCATGCCGGCGTAAAGCTTAACGTCCATGTCTAGCAATTGCGCGACGTTGAGCCCGTTGCGGACCGTGTTGTCCAGCGTCTGGTTACCAGCCACGATGGTGATGCCCAGTAGGTCGATGGCCGGGTGGGCGTACGCCATCAGCATGGCCACCGCGTCGTCGTGGCCGGGGTCACAGTCGAGAATGATTTTTCGTTTTTCCATGAGAAATGCCTCCTAAAGTAAGGTAAGATAGGGTTGTAAGCCTTTACGATGATTCGAGTATACTGGGAAACTCGGGAAGGCCGGTATGAGAAATCTCACAGGGAGGGTCAAAACGTGCGCGAAATTCAAAATGACCGCTTAAAGGAACAGTTCATCACCACGACGCATTTTCGAGAACAGTTTGGCTTTCCGGTGGATGACCAGACCAAGCTGCTGTTTTTCTCGGCGCGCGAGGCGCTGGTTCGGGCCAACCGCGAATCGCCCTACCTGCTGTATCTGGTGCGGGGGCGCACCAAGTTGTCCCACGGCCTGGCGAACGGGAAGACCATCATCACGGGCTTTTTCGACCCGCCATGCTTCATCGGGGAGATGGAGTTGCTGGACCCGACCTCGCCGGCGTTTGACGTTCAGGCGATTCAGGACTGCTGGTGCCTGGCGCTGGAAAAGGCGCAAGTGGCCGACCGATTGTTAACCGATGCGACCTTTTTGCGCCGAATCTGCGTGTATCTAACGCGCAAGGACGTGGCGAATATTACGGTCGCCGCACGTAACGAGGGCTTCACAGCAACGCAGCGACTGGCGGCGTTCATTCTGCAGACGGCTAACGCGGGCTGGTACCGTGAGCAGCACACCCAGGTCGCCCAGTACCTGGGTATCTCGTACCGCCATCTGTTGTACGTACTGGCCGACCTGGTTCAACGCCACATTTTGGAGAAAACGGCTACCGGTTACCGGATTTGCGACCCGGCGGCCCTCCAGCGACTGACGCAAGAGTCTTAAAAGAAAACGCCCCACCAACTGTTAAACGGGTTGGTGGGGCGTTGTGTTTAGCTGGGGTATTGTGCGTGAAGTCGTTGGAACCAGGCCAGGTTCGCCCGATGATGGGCGACCGTGTTCGCGAGAATCGTGGCGTAGCTGGGGAGCAGGTCCTCGGGCGTAGTCAACGCCAGGTCGGTCGCCTGAATCTTGGCTTTCGTGGTGGTGATCTGCTGGTCCAGGATGGTCGGCATCAGGTCGGTCGCCTGGTCGGCAAACAGAAACACCAGGTAAAAAGCGGTGGGCGTGACGTCGTTGACTTGGCCGTAGGTGACCATCAGTTCCCGAAATCGGGTCGTACCGGAATCGGTGGTGCGGTAACGGTTCTCTTTGGCTTCGGCCGACGGAACTGGGGCTAGCCACCCCTTATCCGCGAGTTGTTGGAGATTGTAATAAAACGACCCCTTGGTGACGTGGACGACGTAGTTCAAGTGGTGGGTCCGCAGGTAGCTGAGGAGTTCGTAGCCCGTGGCTGTGGGGCGCTGCTGAAGCAGTCCCAGAATCAGTAAGGGAATCATGGGCTAGCCTTTCTGCGCGGCGGCGAACTCGGCCATGAAGGTCGCAAACGTGATTTGACCGGTCACCAGGCGCTTGCTGAGAAGGTATTGCCGTTCACTGGCTGTGGTTGGGTGGTCGTAGAGGGCCGCCACCCGCGTATCTTCATCAGGAAGCGAATCAGGCACCGATTGCTGGTCGTGGAATGCCTGGTAGTAGCGGAGACCAAACTTGCGCTGAGAGGATGCGTTGATGTGGATGCCGTCGGGATTAGCGGTCAAGTCAGCCCCACTGACCAGATAGGCGGGGGCTAACCGGGGAACCGCGGCGGTCATCTCGCGGTTGATTTGCGGGTATTCGGTGGCACTTTGGCCGAACCCGGACTTGCCCAGGAAGTCGGGTAAGGTGCCCATGATCAGTGGGACGTTTTCGAGCGCCAGGCTGGTCCGTAGGTGGGTCAGGGTGGTCACTAGTCGGTCCTGATAGTCGACGTATTGCTGGTTCAGACTGTCGCTTTCGCCTTGGTGCCAGAGGATGGCGACGATTTCACTGGTCTCCTGGGCAAAGCGGGCCTCGCTGATGGCGTGGCGCATCAACGGGCCGTCCGGCGACCATTCGGCCAGGGCACTGCCGCCCTCGGCACAGGGAATCAACCCCAGATCTTCGCCGGGATGGTCGGCCGACCAAGCTTGGGCGAACGAGGCGGCGGGACCCACACCGGCGACTTCGCGGTCGAAATGAATCGGCTCGGTCATCAGTTGCCAGCGGCCGTTGCGCAGCATTTTCAGATGGTCATTTAAGATGGTGGGGACTTCGTTCAGGAAGCCCCGGCCGGCCATATTGGATTGGCCAACGAGTAAGATGGATTTCACGAGTAAGTTCTCCTAACATTTTGCTATTTTTTAGGAGTATAGTCTAATTAGACTATCATGTCAAGGAAACCCATGGACCGGGGATTGGACTAATTGTTGAAATAAATTCATCAAAATTAGAACAGAGTGAATTGTACTTTTTATAAAAAGTATTCTATCATGGAGTCAGTTCAAGAATTAACCTAGGAGCGGTTGAGTTGGTGAATGGCTTGGCCAGAAAGGTGTGTTGTATCGATGAAGGAACTATTAGCGCAACGGGTCAACCCGGACGTTTCATCCGCGCTGTCCGGCCTGTTTCCCCAGGATCCGAACCCCACGGCAATCACGTTTGCGGCGGGAAGCCCGAATGAAAAGCTGTTTCCAGTTAAGGAAGTTCAGGCGGCCTTTAACACGGCTATCGAGCAGGAGGGCGCGCACCTCTTCCAGTATCAGTCGTCACAGGGCAACCCGGCGTTGCGCCAAAAGCTGGCGGACCGCATCGCCAAGTGGGGCAACGTGACCACCACGGCGGAGAACGTCCTTCTGACGGTCGGCGGCCAACAGGGCGTTGAGCTGGTGGCGAAGGCGCTCTTAAATGACGGCGACGACATTGCGGTCGAGGTGCCCACTTACATCGGGGCGCTGGCGGCGTTTGACCTTTACCGGCCGCGGTACCACGCGGTTGGCCTTCAGCCGGACGGGATTGATCTGGATCAGGTGGAGGCGACCATGCAGCGTTACCCGCACACCAAGTTGCTCTATACGGTGCCGGATTACCATAACCCGACGGGAATTACCATGAGTGTTGATAAGCGGCGAAAACTGGTCGAATTGGCTAACCGTTACAACTTCGTGATTCTAGAAGACACGCCGTACCGCGACCTGGGCTACGAGCACGCGCCGTTACCGGCCATTAAGAGTTTTGACACGGAGGGCCGGGTGGCCTTCTTGTCGAGTTTCTCAAAAATCATGATGCCCGCCTTGCGGACCGGCTGGTTGGTGGCCGATGGAGAGCTGTTGCAGGCCATCTTGAAGATGCGGCTGGCCAGTGACCTGGAGGCGACCGGCGTGACCCACGCGGCGATCAACGCCTACATGGACCACAATGACTTGGATGCCCACATTCGGGCAATGAACGACCACTACCGCCAGCAACGGGATGCGATGTTGACGGGGTTGCGGGACTATTTCCCGGATGAGGCGACCTACACCAAGCCCGCCGGGGGCTTCTTCGATTGGGTTACGTTGCCGAAGGGCATCGACGCGGGCCAATTGATGTTAAACGTGATTAGTCCGGACGCCCACGTGACCTACGTGCCGGCGACGAACTTCTATCCCAACCGCGACGTCCACAACGCGCTACGGTTGAGCTTCAGTGGGGTTGACCCGGCAACCATTGACGCCGGCATGCACCGACTGGGCGACCAGCTGAAGGCGGCCGTGCGGCAGGTGAACCCGGTGATTTAAGGGAATTTAATAGTGATGAGCTCACGGACATGGTTGTCTGGGGGCTTTTTTTCTTTTGGGGTGGTTGATGGCACTTGGTTTAAATAGATTGGACGGTGGATATGAATTTGGTGGTCTGAAATGGTTTATGGTGGAAAATTAGGGTATTATCTAAGTGAACTGATAGTTTCGGACTTCAAATTGATAAAAATGAGTGGGTTTCTCATTTTGGAACGTTGTTATATCAAGGATTTCTAAGTGTGTTCCCCGTGTATACGGGGGTGATTCTTTGGCGATTCGCCCTAGGCTGGTGAGAACATGGTGTTCCCCGTGTATACGGGGGTGATTCTTTGACCATCGATTTTTCCGTTAGCGTCCCCGGGTGTTCCCCGTGTATACGGGGGTGATTCCTTTAACGAAGGCTACGGCATGATGATTAAGGAGTGTTCCCCGTGACGGGGGTGATTCTAGCTGTCCGGCACCAACCTTATCTCCGTGTTCGTGTTCCCCGTGTATACGGGGATGAGTTGCATCGACTTCAGGTAATCTAGGTGTTTTTAATATTAGAAAATAAGACGATATATTATCTATGTAAGGGGATGAGTAGCCAATGAATAACGCTGAAATTAAACGATTTTTACAAAACGTTGGACCAACCACACCGATTTGGCAACAATTTAAAAATCCTGACAACCAAAGTAAACTTTATCGTGATACTAACGGCAAATTGGTTGGCCTACTGGTTTTCTCCGTCAACAACTTCCATCCGCACGCGCTAGGTATTACGGGGTATGCACGAGACCCACAACTTTTCCCGCAATTTCTGGCCGATGCCACCCAAGAGGCCGTGCACCGTCAGAAGGACCGTTTGGTTACCTGGGGTTACCCGCCGCTAAGTGCCTTCACGGATTGGTTGATGACCCAAGGCTTCACCACTTGGCGGCAAACCGTTGAGCCAACGGTGGATTTGACGGCCATTACCCTACCTGATACGCCAGTTGAGGGGACCTTAACGCTAACGGAGGTTCTGGCAAAGCCGACCGTGAAACAGCAATTGATCACGCGGAGTTTAGCCAACTACCGGCGCGTTCACCAAGTCAATCCGATGGTTGAAACGACACTCGAGGAATGGGCACACGTTATCTTTCCGGGAGTTTTGGCCGATGCACCGCTGGTTTTAATGCGGCAGCAAAAGATTGCCGCCTACACCTTTGTTTTCGAGGATACTCCCGACATCATGACGTTAGCCTGGTTGGGCGCCGATGATGTCGCCGACCTTTGGCAGTTACAGGCCGCCCAGATAGCCTGGGCCCGTCAGCGGGGGATGCGGCAATTGGCCGGTGAGTTTGATAGTACCGATGAACTGGCGTGGGCTACGGCGCGACAATGGCCGTTTGAACCAGCACCGGTTTATACCATGATTGGGAAATAACTATAAATTAAAGACTTCCGTGTAGCTTTATCACTACACGGAAGTTTTTAGTTTGCTGACGGTTAAGTTTAGTCCTGCGGTAATCGGTGAAACAGAACCTGTAGAAAGTAGGTACCACAGATCAGGGTCATTCCCCCACAAATGAGTTCCGGTAAGATTGGATTAAAATGGGCGACCAAGAGGCCTCCTAAAGCGGAACCAAAGGGAATCATAATGGAAACTAAGCTTTCGTTGATGGTTGAGATGCGGCCCAGAACGTCTGCATCAAAGGCCGATTGCACGAAAGCGATGAAGCTCACGTTCATCATGCTAATCCAAAACGAACTGAGCGAGAGGATACCGACCATAAAGAAGGGATTTTGACTGGCTAATAAAGCCAGTCGACATACGCCACTGGCTAGCATGCAGAGACCGGCGAATTGGATAAGCTTTTTGCCGGTAATCGTTAGTTTTTGAACGGCTAATGCCCCGAAAAGGCCGCCGATAGACATCCCGGTGAGCAGGGCACCGTACCCCCCAGGCTTGGCCACTCAAATAAACCTTGGATAATCGTGGTAGGCTGGTATCGACTGCGCCGTAAAAGAAGTTTAAGGCGGCGAAGGGAATTAACGCGCGCAACATGAAGGGGTGCCGGCGAAGCGTTTGCCAGCCGGTCCATAGCGCTTGGCGATAATTGGTATCTGAATGATCGGAAGTATCGGATGATGTAATCTTGAGTGCCCGAAAGGCTAAGAGTGCAATGCCAAAAACGGGAACAGCTAGTGCTAAGGTTGTCTTTACCGACAGGACAGATAAGAGCCCGAGTACGGCACCGTTCAGGACTAGGTCCAGGGCTTGATAGCTTAACTGAAACAGACCGTTGACGTGTAAAAGTTTCGAGCCGCTAGCTAATAATGGCAGAAGTTTATTTTCAGTTGGGTAAATGAGTGCCGAACAGATGGTTGATAATAGAAGGAAAAGAAGCAGGAAATTCCCTACCAGATAACCGCTTAGGTGGGTCAGTATGCCCAGCACGAGCCCAAGTGCCAGCAAAATCTGACTGACGGTCGTGGCCACAAGTAGTGACCTCACCCTGACGCGGTCGAGAATGGGCCCCAGAAGAAAGGAGAGGGCATCGACGCCAGAGGTGATCACAAAAATTAGTGTGACGAAAAGCGTTGACGGTTAACGACTGTTGAAGTACCACAGGACCGACATGTAGATAAGGCTGTCACCGATGTTGGTCAAGATACGACCAATGAGGAGCAGGGTAATTGTTTTGGTTTTGGAAGTGGCAGAGATGTTCACGAGTTTGCCTTCATTCTGAAAATTATAAAATAATGAGTAATTGCATTGAATTATAATAATCTTTGCTTTTATACCTGTCAATTTAGGCATAGAATCGGGGGCACTCATTTTTTCCGATCGTTCCAAACGAGCTTGACGGCTAGCAGCAGGCTGAGGCCAACAAAACCAACAATTCCCCAGACTTCTAAATGGTAGGCGGTTACAGGTGTTTCCTGGCCGAAAAGTGTGGCGAGAACGGCCAGACCGGTAACACCGCCAATCTGAAGCATGACGTTGATCAGGCTCGAACCAATGCCGGCGACGGCTGAATCGAGCCCATCGATGGCCAGGGTGGTGACGGGACTGAGAACCAGTCCTTGGCCGTAACCAATCAAAATCATTGGGACGGCTACGGTCAACCAGAAGTTCCCCGCTGTGTGAATACCAAGCAATCCAGCAAACCCCAGCAAGGCGATGCCAAGGCCAACCAAAAGTAACCGGCGATTACCCCACCGGTGGGCTAATCGATCGACCTGTTTAGCCGAGATGAAGTTGACCAGGGTCATCGATAAAAACGAGATGCCCACCAGGATGGGGCTCAGTCCGTATAGCGACTGGAGAACGCGGGGCGTAAAGAACCAAAATCCCGTAATCGCAGCCGAATAAAAGAACCGAATCAAGTAAGTCTGGCGACGTTGCGCCAGTTTAAAAATCTGCCGGGGAATCAACGGGGCGGTCGCGACCATTTCATGGCGCAGAAAAGCGGCCCCTAAGCCCAGCCCCAGGCACAGCGAAAGAACCTTATCGCCGTAACCATTGATACCATTAATCAGTGCGACAATGCTCAGGAAGGAAGTCACCGTTCCGAGCCAATCTAGCCGAAAGTGGGCGGTGGCCGGTTCGGGTATGACGCGTCGGGTGAGCCAGATCAGGAAGGTGTAGTGTGTAAATCTAATCGTTTTTAATTTGGATTAGGCGGGGGATGGAAGAACTGGGAGTGCATCAAGGTGAAAATATCCTTCATTGGTAGGCTGTAGGAGTTCCAACGATACCGGACTCTTCCATCTTTGGTGTTTTTATTTTGCCTTCAATTTTGGATAGCAAACTTGATTTTAAAATTTGTTTAGAATTATAAATACAATTTCCAAACGCAATGGGATTTTAGTTGCTCGGAGGAAAAGGAGAGGGTATGATTTAAAGTGTTGATAATCCTATAGGCCCTTCAAGTTAATAAAAATAAGCAGTTTTCTAATTTTAGAATGCTGGTATATTAAGCTTTTCTTAGTGTATTCCCCGTGTATACGGGGATGATTCTCAAGTCCCTCACTAAAGAGAAGAAGGCCATTGGTATTCCCCGTGTATACGGGGATGATTCCAAGTAGGAAATATTGCCAATTGTGAAAACCAAGTATTCCCCGTGTATACGGGGATGATTCCAAACGAAAGCACCACGCGCTAATTATTGGGGAGTATTCCCCGTGTATACGGGGATGATTCTTTATGGTGACGCACGTGTTGATCGATGACACGGTATTCCCCGTGTATACGGGGATGATTCC
>DXGJ01000008.1 GCA_019113985.1 Candidatus Levilactobacillus faecigallinarum | reverse complement strand
CCTGACCAACTCCCGGCAGAACGCTTAGAGTTGGGCTTTGATTTCAGCTAACCGGTCTTGCGTTGCGGCTAACTTCTTTTGGTTATCAGCTTGCTTTTCCCGTTCGGCGTTGACCACGTCTTCGGGAGCGTTGGCAACGAAACGTTCGTTGCCCAACTTCTTAGTTGCCCGGTCCACTTCGCTAGTGTACTTGGCAACTTCCTTGTCCAAGCGTGCCGCTTCTTCCTTCAGGTCGACCAGTTCAGCCAACGGTACGGAAATCTCAGCGGACGTAATAACCGCCGTCATCGACAGCTTAGGCGCAACCAGGTCAGCCCCGATTTCAAGCTGCTTCGGGTGCACGAACCGGTCGATGTAGTCGCGGTTGTTCTCAAAGACAGCTTGAAGTTTAGCATCGCCAGTCTTGATTTGCAGGTCGATTGGCGTGGACATTGGCGCGTTGGCCTCGGCCCGGATGTTCCGCACCGCCTTGATCAAGTCGATCAAGCTGGTCATATAACCTTCCGCTGCCGCGTTGTCGAATTCAGGATGGTCGACTGGGTACGCTGCGGTAACCAGGGATTGGCCCTCATGCGGCATCGCTTGCCAGATGGCTTCGGTCACGAATGGCATGATTGGTTGCAACAAGCGTAACGTCTGGTCTAAGACGTAGGCCAATAAGTCCTGCTTAACGGCCTTAGCCGCCTCGTCGTCACCGGTCAGCACACTCTTGCTCATTTCGATGTACCAATCACAGAAGTCGTTCCAGATGAAGTTGTACAGGGCGCGGCCCGCTTCACCGAAGTCGAACTTATCGAACATCTCGGTCACGTGCTTGACCGTCTCGTTCAACCGGCTCAGGATCCACCGGTCGGTCAGGTCCCATTTGTCTTCCGCTGGGACCACGGGCTTGGTGTTTTCACCTAAGTTCATGATCACGAACCGACTGGCGTTCCAGATTTTGTTGATGAAGTTCCAGGCAGCGTCCATCTTCTTGTAGCTGAAACGAACGTCTTGACCAGCAGTTGAGCCGGTGGACAGGAACCACCGCAGGGCGTCGGCACCGTACTTATCGATGACGTCCATTGGATCAATTCCGTTCCCCAGAGACTTGCTCATCTTGCGACCCTCTTCATCCCGAATCAAACCGTGTAAGAGAACGTGTTCGAACGGCCGCTTACCGGTAAATTCAAGGCTTTGGAAGATCATCCGGGAAACCCAGAAGAAGATGATGTCGTAGCCCGTTACCAGGGTGCTGGTTGGGAAGTAGCGCTGGTAATCGGCGCTGTTCTCATTCGGCCAACCCATTGTAGAGAATGGCCAGAGGCCACTGGAGAACCAGGTGTCCAGCACATCGGGATCTTGTTCCCAGTTTTCCGGGTCCTTGGGCGCCGTCTCACCAACGTAGATTTCGCCGGTCTCTTTGTGGTACCAGGCCGGAATCCGGTGGCCCCACCAGAGTTGACGGGAGATAACCCAGTCGTGGGCATTTTCCATCCACTGCATGAAGGTGTGTTCGAACCGTTCGGGTACGAAGTCAACGGCATCGTCGCCCTTTTGGTTTGCCATGGCTTCCTCGGCCAACGGCTTCATCTTCACGAACCATTGGGTCGATAGCCGGGCTTCGACCTGAACCCCGGTCCGCTCGGAATGCCCAACGGCGTGGACGATGGGGTCAACGCTGAGCAACAAGCCCAACTTGTCCAAGTCGGCAACCATGGCCTTACGGGCCTCAAAACGGTCCATCCCCTGGTACTTACCGGCCTTTTCGTTCATGCTGGCATCTTCGTTCATGGTATTGATCCGTTCCAGGTTGTGCCGATTACCGACCTGGAAGTCGTTCGGGTCGTGGGCCGGCGTAATCTTGACCATCCCAGTTCCGAACTCAGGATCAACGTACTGGTCAGCGATAATTGGAATCTCGCGGTCGGCCAGCGGCAAGATGACCTTGGTGCCGACTAATTCCTTGTAGCGTTCATCACCCGGGTTAACGGCAACGGCCGTGTCTCCCATCATGGTTTCGGGACGCGTGGTCGCAATCTCGATGTAGTGCTTGCCATTAAAGGTCTGGTTCCTGTCGACAAACGGGTACTTGACGTGGTAAAAGGCCCCCTTGTCGTCCTTGTGAATGACTTCGATGTCGGATAAAGCCGTCCGAGCTTGGGGATCCCAGTTGATGATGTACTCGCCCCGGTAGATCAGGCCCTTCTTATAGAGGGCAACGAAGACCTTCTTAACGGCGTCAGACAACCCATCGTCCAGGGTGAACCGTTCGCGGGAGTAGTCCAGGGACAGCCCCATCTTAGCCCATTGCTGATGAATGGTGTCGGCGTATTCATCCTTCCATTCCCAGACCTTGTCGATGAAGGCTTCACGGCCTAAGTCGTAGCGGGAGATACCCTGTTCGCGCAGCTTAGCTTCCACCTTGGCCTGTGTGGCGATGCCGGCGTGATCCATCCCCGGTAACCAGAGCGTGTCGTAGCCCTGCATCCGCTTCTGCCGAATCAACATATCCTGCAGCGTGGTGTCCCAGGCGTGGCCTAGATGCAGCTTCCCAGTAACGTTCGGTGGCGGTAAAACGATGGAGTAGGGTTTTGCCTCTGGGTCCCCACTGGGTTTAAAAACATCTTCGTCCAACCAAGTCTGGTACCGACCCGCTTCAACGGCGGTCGGATCGTACTTGGTGGGCATATCAACTTGCTTATCTGCCATATGCTTCAATTCCTTTCTTCATCAAAAACCGGATACAGTGACGCAAAAAAACTCCGTCCTAAACATTAGGACGAAGTCTCTTCGCGGTACCACCTAAATTGGGCGTTAATGCCCCACTTATCTTCGTTGTTAACGGAGTGTGCTCCGGAATCGGCCTACTCATTCAGTCGATCAGCTCACAAGTTACCTTCGCAACGACCCCTTTATCGCGTCTCACCTACCCGCGACTCTCTCAAAAACGACCCGTTGTTACTCTCTTGCTCAGCGCTATTTATACTGTAGTGTAACTAATTTTTGGTTAAGCGTCAACACGCGGAACTAATTTTTCCAGGGCGTTCAGCGCATCCAGGTAGTCTGGCTCATCGGACTGCTCGACTACGACCTGACGGTAAACAATTTTACCGGTTTCGTCGATAATCCAGATGGACCGCGCCAGGTTACCGGCATTGGGAACGTACAGACCGGTCTCGTACCCGAAGGAGAGTTCCTCGTCGGATAACAAATCAACGTTTTCCACACCCTGAGCGGCACACCAACCCGTCTGTTCTGCCACAGAGTTGTTGGACACCGTGTAGAACTTCGCAGCTGGATAGTGGTCCGCCTGTTGCACGAACTTCCGAGTTTGCAGAGTACATACCGGGGTATCTAAATCTGGAACCACACTGATCAAGGCAACCTGACCAATCAGGTTAGCTGTTTTAACCTTATTGTTTTGTTGATCAAACAGCTTGAATTTTGGTAACTTATCCCCAACTTCGGGTAACTCACCGGATAAAGCCATTTTATTACCGAGTCTCGTGACTTCCACGCAGATCACTCCTTAAAAGATTGTTTGACCGACCAACGACCATCGGCTATTAGATTAATTATGACGCAGACAGGGCCCGAAAAACAAGTAATTTGTACGGTTTTTCGGGATTTTTTCCCAGCGCCATCCCCACAAAAAAAGTCGCTCCGAAGATTCGGAACGACCAGAATGGGACTTACAAAAGTTCTGCAAAAACATCCTCGTTTTGATTCAGATAATTATCACCAGGACGAATCTCAGTAATCGTGATGCCATCCAAAGCTTCCTTCATCAGACCATCGATGTCGATGTAACCCTCATACTTGCGCGACTTCTCCATGTCCGGCTTGGTCTTAGGTGCCGGTGGCGTGAAGATTGTACAGCAGTCTTCGTATGGCAGGATTGACAGGTCATAGGTGTCAATGTCACGGGCAATCTTGATGATTTCCGTCTTATCCATCGACAGCAACGGCCGCAGAATCGGCATGCTGGTCACGTCGTTGATGGCTGCCATGCTTTCCAGCGTCTGTGAGGCCACTTGCCCCAAGGATTCCCCGTTGAAGATTCCCTTGGCGTGGCGCATCTCGGCAACCGCCACCGTCAACCGCAGCATCATCCGCCGTTGAATCGTCATCAGGTAACCCTCGGGAACTTTTTCCTTGATGGTTTCCTGAATTTTGGTAAACGGCACCTGGATGAATTGGATGCCACCAGAGTACCGGGCCAACTTGGCGGTCAGTTCCTTAGCCTTGGCCAACGCCTGTTCAGAGGTGTATGGCGGACTAAAGAAGTGGACCATGTCCAGCTTAACGCCCCGGCGCATCGCGTAGTAGGAGGCGACCGGTGAGTCAATCCCCCCAGAGAGCATCATCACGGCCTTACCACCGGTCCCAACGGGTAACCCGCCGGCACCTTGAATGGTCTGCCCCGAGACGAAGACCCCATTCAACCGGGCCTCGACCCGAATCTCCAGGTCGGGCTGCTTCATCTTGACCTGAATGCCCGGAACGTTTTCTAAGATATGGCTTCCTAGGATATCGTTCAATTGGTAGGTATCGTAGGCAAATTCCTTGTCTTGTCGACGGGTGTTGATCTTAAAGGTCATCCCCGGCTTAAAGTCTTCTTTGGCCATCGCTAAAACGGTCGCCTTAATGGCCTCGAGATCCTTCTCAACCTTCACGGAAGGCGAAAAGTTCTCGATACCAAAGACGCCTTTGAGGCGAGTCATCACGGCGGCCGAATCGGCGCCGTTCAGGGTCACGTGTAACCGGTCGTGTTGGGCGTGAACTTCCAGACCATCGAACTCACTCAGCGCCTTGCGGACGTTGCTTCCGAGTTTCTTGATGAAGTCCTTTTTGTTTTTGCCCTTCGTCGACAGTTCACCGTAACGGACCATAATTTCGCTGTATTTCATTGGCGGAACCCCTTTCGTGGTCTAACGTAACTTTGCAAATTGTGGGTAAAGAATATCGAAAACGCGGTTGAATTCCGCGGCCTCGTCCAGTGTATTGTGTTCGTCCAGGGAGATTCGAACGGCACTCGTCGCGATATCATCATCAATCTTCATAGCCTGCAGGGTGCTCGACTCCACGTGTTTCTTGGAGGAGCAGGCACTGGTCGTTGAGATATAGATGTTGTGTTCCTCGAAGGCATGAACGATGGTCTCGCCACGAACCCCCGCGATAGCAAAGCACAGAATGTGCGGTGCGAACGTTGGTAGGTCTTTGGAGAAAATCGTCACGTTATCAAATCCCTCGATGTGGTGCAGGATGTTCAAGCGAATCTCGCGTTGCCGTTTAACCTTCGCATCCTCGTCGTCCAGCAATAACCGTAAGGCCTTAGCCATTCCGGCGATTGCGGGCAAATTTTCGGTCCCGGAACGCAGATTGCGCTCCTGACCGCCACCGGCCATCAGGGGGTCAATCACCCGGCCCTGGCGCTTGTACATGAACCCGATTCCCCGGGGTGCGTGGAACTTATGCCCGGAAAAGGTGATGAAGTCGACCCGGTCGTTAAAGATCAGGTCGTGCAGGCCCTTACCGATGCCCTGGACGGCATCGATGTGCCAATGAATCTTGGGGAAGTCCCGCATGACGGCGGCAATCTCAGCCAATGGCTGAACCGCACCGATTTCGTTGTTCACGGCCATGGTCGAGACCAAAATCGTGGTGGGCCGAATGGCAGCGCGTAAGTCCTGGGCTGAGACTCGACCGTTCTCATCAACCGGCAGGTAGGTAACTTCAAAGCCCAGTTGCTTCAGCTGTTCCATGGAATTATGCACAGCGGGATGCTCGACCGCCGTGGTGATCAGGTGGTTCCCAAATTCTCGTTTGGCCATCGCCGTTCCCTTAATGGCCCAGTTGTCGCCCTCGGTACCCCCGCTGGTGAATAAGATTTCACTCAGCTTGGCACCGACCAGGTCGGCAATCTGTTGACGAGACTGTTCCAAGAGGTTGAAGGCCTGTTCCCCAAAGTTGTGCAGGCTGGAGGGATTCCCCCAGTAATTGGCACTGACCTTGGCGTAGGTATCGACAACTTCTGGTGCGGCTTTCGTCGTCGCACTATTATCAAAATAAATCATGCTGAACCCTCTTATCCTCTATTCTATTGGTTCGACTCCGATAGAAATTCTCACCTATTATAAACACAATCTGAATTTCCCACAAGTCCAACCCCTCCGATTCAGGCGATAAAAAACCGGCCACCACCCCATCATGGGGCGGTGACCGATTGATTTAGGCACCTTTTTCGAGCGACTCATCGGACGGCTTCTTCCGTCCCTTACGTTCGTAATAGGCATCCTCTAAACGTTTGTAAGAGCCAGGTTCGACCTTATCCAAGACCGTTGCGATGGTCTCCAGGGCTTGGGCGTACTGATGGTCCCGCTCAAACAACTGGGCAGCCTGTTTGCTGGCCGCCGCGACGTCTTGGTGACTGGTAGCGTAGCGGTTGGCATACTGGATCAGCTGTTCAGCCAATTCGGCGCTATCGAGCAAGTCGTTGGTCTTCTCCCCCAACGTATCCAAATCGGTTTGAATAATCAGAAGCTGCTTGGTAATCCGTTCCATGTCGATTCGGGGTTGGTCCATGTCCGTTGCCAACTGCTCGACCTCGTCACGAACCACGAAGAAATAGTCCAGATAATCCTGTGGAATTCCAGGTAAATTAATATTCTCAACCTGACGCCGCAAACTATGTAGTTTAAAGTCAAACTGACGCAGCGTCTCACGGGCCTGGCGTTCTTCGTCGGCAAGGCCGGCCACGCTCTTCAGGATTTCGCCCTGTTGTTCCTCGATTTGGTGCAAGTCCTTTTGCTGCTGCTCTTGGTGAGCCAAC
>DXGJ01000007.1 GCA_019113985.1 Candidatus Levilactobacillus faecigallinarum | reverse complement strand
GCTTACACCAAGGCCGAGCTCTGGAGATGCGCGGGTCTTGCGTAGCTTCAGAGTCGTGCCCACTACGGACCAGCTTGCTCGGCGCAACGAAGTGGCCAACTTCCACAACCTTCATGCCCAAAATAAAAACGCCATGAGACAGCTTAAGTGCTGTTCCATGGCGTTTTCGCATAACTAGTTATTTTTTTGATCAAAGGCCTCACGGAAATACCGAATGAACTCGCGAACTACCGGCGTCATTAACCGGTCGCGCCGCCAGACCAGGACGCAGTTGGTGCCGATGGCCGGGGCCAGCGGAATAAACCGCGTGTCGGCCGGCTGCCGGTTGGACAAGGCTCCGGCAATCATCAACGCCGCGGCAACTTGGTGCGCCACCAGCGGCAAGACGTTGAAACTCAGGTTGTAGGTGCCGATGATGTTCAACTGGTCACGGTCCAACCCCGACCAGGTCGTCAGCAGGTCCTGGACCTCCGGCCGGTTCGAGATCATCAGCGGCATCCCCGGCAAGTCCGTCGGCACGATGGTCTCCCGGTTCGCCAGAAAAGACTCGGCTGCCACTAACAGCCCCCATTGCTCGGTCCGCGGCAGGGTCAACGTCGCGTATTTGTCCGTATTCACCGGCTCCAGCAGAATCGCTACGTCGAGTAGCCCCTTGTCCAACTGGTCAGTAATGATGTCGCTGGCGCTGCTGAAGATGTGAAAGGTCACCTGCGGGTAATCACTCACGAAGTCCTCGAGCATCATCGCCAGCGTGTCAGAGTTATCGGCCTCGACACAGCCGATGGCAATGTGGCCGCTGAACAACTGGGCCTGCCGGTTGACGAACTCCTGGGTGGTCTGCTGGGTCAACTTTAAAATCTCCCCGGCCCGACTCTTCAGGAACAGCCCGGCCTCGGTCAGCACCAGGCCCTTATTTTTCCGGTCAAAGAGTGGCGTCCCCAACTCCGTTTCTAACTCGCGCAGCTGGCGGCTCAGCGTCGGCTGGGTCACGTGGAGAATCTCCGCGGCCCGCGAGATGTTCTCCTCCTCGGCAATCGTCCAAAAATAGCGTAATAAGCGTAGTTCCAAAAAAATGTCTCCTTAGGCTAATGTGGGTAGTTCGGGGAACAACTGGTGTAACCGGGCGTGGGGGTCACGGGTCTGGGTATCCCGTTCCTGCAGGACCTGGGTGACCCCGGCGTAGGTGAACAGTAACAGATCCGCGCCGAACTCATCCTTGACCTGGTAGAACTGCACGCCGGACTGCATGGCAACTAAGATAAATCGTTGCGTGTTCGGCGACAAGCTCCGATAGACTGGCAAGAGGTCCGTACTCGATAACCGCTGGTACCGCCAAGCGTTGGCCACCCGCAGGCCGTAGTCCATCAGACTACCATTCTCCGCGTGTGACAGTAACTTCGCGGCCGGTGTCAACTCAGGATGGGTCAAGACTTCCGCGAGATCGTCGATTACCCCCCACTGTTCCGTGTGGGCGTTGAGCTTCTCCGCCATGACCTGCATCTGGTGGAACAGATCCTGGCCCGCCACTTGAAATTGCGTGGCCCGACCGGGTTCCTCCATCGCAACGGCGCGGTTCTGTTCCCGGGCCGCTGCTAAGTCCGTCGCCAAATTCGTGGTTGGCAGCGGCGTGGTCAGCAAATGAATGAAGAACATCTTCAGGAAATAAAGCGCATGGCGACTAACCCCGTTGGCCGTGAACGGCGTGTTATCGAAGTCCCGAAACTGGAGGTAGCCAATGCCCCCCGTCAAGAAATCCTGTGGGCTGGCCTGCCCTCGCAACCGTACGGGCCCCGTGATGATGGCGTCCTGGGCCGCGGCGATGCGCTGCAACCCACCCAAGTGCGCGGACAGCGACGTGTAGGTCACCGGCGTCCCCAGTGGCAAGAGGCCACTCTGGCGAATGCTTCGCACCGGATGAAGCAGGGGTTCCGGCAACGTGTCAAAGAAGCCCTTTTCGGCGATCGGACTGGCCCCGAACAGGTAGGTGATCAACCACTGATACCGGACGAAATTCTGGGCGACCCGAAAGTACAGGGCGTTCTTGAACGACACCAATGAATCGAAATCCGACGTGTAGTGGCTATAGAGTCGGTGAACCACGGGGTCCGGTAAGCTATAGTTGACCTTAACCCCGGTCAACCAGTTCACCTGTTGGGTCAGGCCGGCCGCCGCCAGCTTAGCCGGATCGACCACCGGTGGTAGGGTCAACGGCCAGATGCGATCGTCCCCTTCCAATGCGCGGTAAACCACCGTTTGGAGGGTATCCAGGCGGTCCAATGTCCCCCCTAGGTTGGGGTTGGGCTCGGTAATCAGACGCACCTGACTGCCCATCCGCCCCGGACGCACGTACATGTGGGTCGCTTGGTCGCGCCACGGCGCGGGCTGGGGCCGTTCACTGAGGTTCCCGTGTTGATCGACCCGCTGTTCGGTCAGTTCGATCCCGACTAGACTATGGTAAAGCTGTTCTGATAAGTTTTCTTCTCGAATAACCGCTAATAAGTTTTCTAACATGGCGGTAACATCCCCTGACTGCATAACCATTCTATCTAAAGTCTAGCGAAAGAAGCCCGTGGTGTCACGAATTCTGTCTGCTAATCGTTTTAAATTTGACGGTTCAACTATTGAGGTTATTATAGCATGGTTTTTTCACCCGGCGGCGGGTCAGCTCCGAAATAATTTTTGCTGATTTCTGCAACCGGCTCCCCGCCTGAAAACGCGGCCGCGCCCCGCTTCCCACTACCCGCGCAAAAGATTCCCTAACGCCACTTAGCACGCCTTTTTCACCACCGTTTTACCGGGAAAGCGCCCAACTGGACCATCCACAGAACACCGTCACCTCACCGGCTCTATACTGAAGCTCAAAGGAGGTGGATACCCATGGAATCTCCAACATTAACGCGCAGATTCTTAGAAAAAAGGTACCTCAAGACGTTGCCACTCATCGGCTTCCTACTCTTATTGAACTGTCGTTGGTCGGCTGGTAATCTCCAGTTAAACTGGGACGCCCTTTCCTGGTACCTGACCAGCTGTTACCTGCTCTACCCGCTGACCGCGCCAAGTCAGCCGCAGCGGCGGGCAACTTCGGCGGTCCCACCGGTCCACGCCATGACTTACGCGGCCGGCCTGCCGCTAACCCCGCTCCGCGACTACGATGATCACGAGGTCCGGATGCTCCCCGGGTTAGCGCTAGCGTTCCTGCGGTTTCTTCTGGCCCCGATTTTCGTCATCATTCGCGTCTGCCGTTTACGCCACTAAACAAAAGGAGCGTGTCCATGAGGACACGCTCCTTTTGCAGTTAAGTTTAACGAATCGTTTCGTGAATCAGGGTCACGGGTTCGGCGTGATTGCTGATGTCGATGTTGTCGTAGAGGCGTTGCTTGATGTCGTCAACGTCTTCACGGTCACTGTAGATGGTCAGCAACGAATCGCCAGCGGCAACCTTGTCACCGATCTTCTTGTGCATCATAATCCCAACGGCGTAGTCGAGCTTGTCGTCAGCCTTCTGACGGCCACCGCCCAGCAACATGCTGGCGATTCCCATCTCATCGGCTTCAACCTTGCTAACAACACCACTGGTCTTGGCTGGCAGGTCGATCTGGTACTTGGCCTGTGGCATGATTTCTGGGTGGTCGATCACGTTGCGGTCGCCGCCTTGAGCTGCAATCATGTCGCCAAACTTCTTGAGGGCCGACCCGTCGGTGATGGTCTGTTCACACATCTCACGGGCAGTCTTCAGGTCTGGGGCCTTCTTGGCCATCACGACCATGTGGGCACCTAAGGTCAGGACCAGGTCGGTGATGTCATCTGGCGCGTTCCCCTTCAAGAGGTCGATGGATTCCTTGATTTCCAAGGCATTCCCAATCGCATTCCCCAAGGGTTGGTTCATGTCAGAGATGATGGCCATGCAGTCCATGCCAACACCCTTACCGATTTCAACCAGCGCGTGGGCCAGTTCACGAGAATCGTCGAGGGTCTTCATGAAGGCCCCTGCCCCGGTCTTCACGTCGATAACTAAGGCATCGGTCCCGGAGGCAATCTTCTTACTCATGATGGAGCTGGCAATCAACGGAATGGAGTCAACCGTATCAGTCACGTCCCGCAGTGCGTAGATCTTCTTGTCGGCTGGGGCGATGTTCCCGGTGGCCCCAACGATGGCACATTTCACGTCTTGCACTTGCTTCAAGAAGTCTTTTTCGCTGATTTCGACCGTGTATCCTGGAATCGCTTCCAATTTATCCAAGGTCCCACCCGTGTGACCCAGACCCCGGCCAGAGATCATGGGAACCGGAATACCTAAGGCTGCCACGATTGGTGCCAACGGAATACTGGTCTTGTCGCCGACCCCACCGGTCGAGTGCTTGTCGGCCTTGATGCCATCAATACTCGAGAGGTCCAAATGGTCACCGGACTTCATCATCGCCATGGTCAGTTCGGACCGTTCGGCGTCAGTCATGTCCTTAAAGTAGGTAGCCATCAAGAAAGCACTGGTTTGGTAATCTGGAATCTCACCAGAGACCACACCATCAACGAAGGTCTGAATCTCATCCTTCGTCAGTTCGCCACCGTTACGTTTCTTATCGATAATGTCAACCATTCTCATTGTCGTGTCACTCCATTTCTCATCAATCGCCGGCCACTAGTCGGTCGACGTAAGCTTCAGTAATCGGGCTGCTGCGTGCTGATCAATAATGAGGCAATTTGCATAGCCCCCCGATAAAGCCGCATCAACGGCGGGCACCTTCGCGTCCCCCGCGGCGACTAGGATCGAGTGGTCCTTCTTGCGCAAATCGGCTAAGTCGATGCCAATCGTTCGTCGGTTCAACTCCTCGTCGACAATTTCACCATTTTTGTCGATGTAGCGGGAGAAAATATCCCCTACGGCGTGCTGCTGCAGGTAGTGTTTCTCATCCGGTTGCAGGTACTCGAGTTGAAAGACCCGGGCCGTGCTGCGGACCGTACCAGCGGAGAAGATGGCGACGTTGGCCTTGCGACCCAGTTCCAGTAGATACTGGATGTGACGTTCCGCTTCCACCAATTCCTTAGTTTGTTGGTGGTCGAAAATCACGGGGAGGGGTAAGTACTGGGGCACAGCATGGAAGGCATTGGCGAAAGCGTCGATACTTTCATAGGCGTACGTGTGCTCCGTGGAGTAGCTGACCCCACCCTTTAACTGGACAACCTCAACCCCGGTGAGGGTATCAGGCTGCAAACTCTTACCAATCGCGTAAATCGTCTTGCCCCAACCGATCCCGACGATATCGTGTTCCACCACGATACTCTCGAGGTATCGGGCTGCGTATTGCCCGACCGTGTTGAGGAGGTCTCCGGCGGCCGTCAGCTGGGTCGGTACCACGTGGGCTTCCACGTCATACGCCCGGTGCAGGGCCGTTTCTAACGTTTGAACATCTTGCATGGGATCCACGATTTGAATCCGGACCAGACCCTGCTGACGGGCGAATTGTAACAACCGCGACACGGTCGGCCGGGAGATCCCCAGCTGTTGTGCAATCTGGTTTTGACTCTGATTGGCTTGGTAGTAGAGTTTCGCCACGGTCAACCCTTGTGCGATCCGTTGGTCGGTTGTCTCTGCCATCACAATGCCTCCTTATGATAACGACCGCCTCTCACAGGAGACGGTCGCCGGAAGATCAGCCCTTAGTCTTTAATCGCTGCCTCTAAGGCAACCTTGATCATATCGTTAAAGGACTTCTCCCGTTCTTCTGGACTCGTCGATTCACCGGTAATCAAGTGGTTGCTGATGGTCAGGACGGAAAGCGCCTTGACATGGTACTTGGCTGCGAGCATGAAGAGCGCTGCGGATTCCATTTCCGTGGCGATCACACCGTAGTCGATCAGCTTTTGACGGTCCATCTCGTCGTTGTAGAACCGGTCTTCGGCCAGGATGTTCCCCACCTTAACGGGGATGTTCAGGTCCTTGGCTGCGTGATAGGCGTTGTCCAACAGACCGAAGTCACTGATTGGGGCGTAGTAGATGCCGCCGCCAAAGGTATTGTGAATGATCGATGAGTCGGTCGTGGCGCCCTGTGCTAAGACCACGTCGCGCACGTGAACGTCGGGGCTCATGCCACCAGACGTCCCCACCCGGAAAAGCTTCTTCGCGCCGTAGTCGTTGATCAGTTCGTTGGTGTAGATTGAGATGGAGGGAATCCCCATCCCAGTGCCTTGCACGGAGATGCGCTTGCCCTTGTAAGTCCCGGTGTACCCGAAGGCGTTCCGGACCCGGTTATAACAAACCGGATTTTCAAGGAAGGTCTCTGCGATGTGCTTGGCCCGTAATGGGTCCCCAGGCATTAAGACCGTGTCGGCGATGTCGCCCATTTTAGCTTCCAAATGATTACTCATGATGCGTGTCCTCCTTAGTGTTTGATGCTTACTTCAAATCCGCTAAGAAACTGTGGCCAACCGAGTTGCCGGCCACACCGAAATTGTCCAGAACCGTGGCGCCGAAGTCGGAGAATGGTGACCGGATACCCAGGCTACCACCCTGCTTAAAGCTTGGTGAGTAAACCACTAACGGCACGAATTCACGCGTGTGGTCGCTCCCGGTGTAGGTCGGGTCATTCCCGTGGTCGGCGGTGATCATCAACAGATCATCGTCGTGCATGTTGGCCATGACCGTCCCCAAACGCTTGTCGAAGTCCATCAGGGCTTGACCAAAACCTTCGGGGTTCCGGCGGTGACCGTACATGGCATCGAAGTCGACCAGGTTAATGAAGCAGAACCCGGTGAAGTCCTCGGTCATGACGTGGTCAACGTGGTCCATCCCGTCCATGTTGCTTTCGTTATGGTAACCTTCGTCAATCCCGTGACCGGAGAAGATGTCGTTGATTTTCCCAACGCCGACAACGTGAACACCGGCATCTTGCAGGCGGTTCAAGTCGGTTTCAGCCGTTGGTTCCAGGGTGAAGTCACGCCGATTGGCCGTCCGGGTAAAGTGTTGCCCATCGGGACCCACGTATGGCCGGGCAATGATCCGACCCACTAAGTATTCTGGGCCATTGACCAGGGAACGGGCGTATTCACAAATCTTGTAGAGTTCGTCCAACGGAATCACGTCTTCGTGGGCGGCGATTTGAATCACGGAGTCACCTGACGTGTAGACAATCAGGTCACCGGTCTTCATCTGTTGTTCACCCAGTTCAGCGATGATCTTGGTTCCGGATTCTGGCCGGTTCCCAATCACCTTACGTCCTGAGAACGCTTCCAATTTATCGATGATGTCCTGTGGGAACCCGTTCGGGAAGGTACTGAGCGCCTTTTTAACGGGCAGGCTCATCATCTCCCAGTGGCCATCCATGGAATCCTTACCGGCAGAGATTTCTTGCATCTTGCCGTAGTAAGCGTGGGGGTCGGTTGCGGCGGGCACACCCTCGATTGGCGTGTCGCGCAGGTTGGAGATCCCAATCTTGGCCAAGTTCGGTAAGGCTAGCTTGCCTTCGTAGAACTTGCCCACGTGACCGATGGTGTCGGCACCATCGTCACCGTACTTAACGGAATCGGGCGCAGCGCCCGTTCCTACAGAATCCATGACTAATCCAAAAATCCGTTTAAACTTCATCTTATCTGCCTCGCTTTTCTAACCCGTATATTCTAGTATCCTGCACTCTTGGCTGCGGCCTTGCCGGTCAAGATAGCGACCGTGGCACTAACCCCTAAGCGGCTGGCACCGGCGTCGATCATGGCTAAGGCTTCGTCCTTGGTGTGAATCCCACCGGAAGCCTTAACGCCTAAGCGGTCACCGACCGTTTCGCGCATCAACTTCACGTCGTCTAACTTGGCACCGGCAGTGGAGAAACCAGTGGACGTCTTAACGAAGTCGGCGTTGGCCTTTTCACTCAATTGGCAAGCACGAACGATTTCTTCGTTGTTTAGTAAAGCGGTTTCAAGAATAACCTTCAAAATTTTACCCTTGGCGTGAACGGCGTCAGCCAAACCAGCAATGTCGGCTAAGACTTTATCATCGTTACCGGCTTTTAATTCACCGACGTTGATAACCATGTCGATTTCTTCGGCCCCTTGGTCAATGGCGGTAACGGCTTCAAAGATTTCACTTTCGGTTGCCATGGCGCCTAGTGGGAAGCCCACAACGGCGATTGGGTTCACGTCACTGTCCTTCAATTGCTCAGTAACGAACGGAATCCAGTAGGAGTTGACGCAGACGGAAGCGGTGTTGAATTGCTTGGCTTCGTCACAAGTTTCCTTAATGGAAGCTTCGGTAGCGTCGGCCTTTAAATTAGTGTGGTCAATGTATTTTGCGAGTTGTTCAGTCGTTAATGTCATGATTATGAAACCCCTTTCATTTGTCACCAATAATATACCGAATTTTTGAACAATTGTAAACCCCCATTTTGAAATTATGTTCAAGCAGTTTCTATTGTGAAGTAATTATCAGGTGATTGGCTTACGTTTATCGTTTTACTTAACACGTGGAAATCCCTTGCTACATCAGGCTTCCAATTCTGCCTATTGGCTTCTCCATTTAGTTAATGAATCATTCTCACTGTGTAAACACCTAAAAAAACTTTTTTTGAAAAAATTTTTTAGCGTGGCTTTCCTCCCAAATTTGGCCGAATATTAATATAATGGTCTACACCAGCGTCCCGTTTCCTACAATATAATTTCGGCCAAAAGCCACCCAATTACTTTGCTAAGCGCATTTATTAAGGGGGTATCCTAAACCGGCTTACTAACCCCCCTACTCCCTGCGTCTTTGATTGCAGACACTTTTCAGGTGGTGTAGACTATGGCTTGTAAAATTGAAAAGGCGATGACGTTCGCCGAAATAATTGACCATTCAATTGATGACGTCTACTGTTTTCTGCCCACTTTGTAGGCTCACGAACAGTAGGCGTCTTTTTTTGAAGGTCAAAGGGGGAAATTATAATGACAGCAGTTATTGAATTAATTAAGGCCCGTGAAATTTTTGATTCTCGTGGTAATCCCACAATTGAGGCTGACGTAATCCTTTCCGACGGCACCATGGGCCGGGCGGTGGTCCCTTCCGGTGCTTCAACCGGTGAGAAGGAAGCCGTTGAATTACGTGACGGTGGCACCCGTTTATCGGGTAAAGGCGTTTCCACCGCTATCAAGAACGTTGAAACCGAGATTAACGACGCGTTACACGGCGTTTCACCATTCAACCAGGCGCACGTCGATCAGGTCATGATCGACCTAGACGGCACGCCGAACAAGGCGCGTTTAGGGGCAAACGCCATCCTGGCCGTTTCCATGGCCACGGCCCGCGTCGCCGCTGAAGAGACACACCAACCACTCTACCGTTACCTGGGCGGGACTGACCTGGAGTTGCCACAAACCTTCCACAACGTCATCAACGGTGGGAAGCATTCGGACAACGGGATTGGGATGCAGGAATTCCTGATTACCGCGGTTGAGAAGACCAGCTTCCGTGACGGCTTCGAAAAAGTGGTCAACACCTATCACACGTTAAAGAAGGTCATCGAAGACGCCGGCTTCACCACCGGTTTAGGTGATGAGGGGGGCTTTGCGCCCGACCTGCACTCTTCCGAGGAAGCCCTGAAGATGTTACGGGAAGCCATCGTTGAGGCTGGCTACAAGCCTGGTGAGGAAGTTGCCATTGCCTTTGACGCGGCTGCGACCTCCTTCTACAACGCCGACACCAAGAACTACGACCTCGAAGGCAAGACCTACACGCCGGACGAACTCAGTGACTACTACGGTGGCTTACTGGACGAGTTCCCCGAAATCATCTCCGTGGAAGACCCTTACGGTGAAGACGACTGGGAGAACTTCGAAAAGTTTACCAAGAAGTACGGTGACCGCGTTCAGATCATCACCGACGACAATATTTGCACCAACCCTGACCTGATTCGCCGCGCCATCAAGGAAGGCATGGCGAACTCGATTCTGGTCAAGTTAAACCAGATTGGGACGGTCACCGAGACCCTGGAAGCGATGCGGATTGCCCGCAAGAACGGCTACACCACCATGATGTCCCACCGGTCCGGTGAAACGGCCGACACCTTCTTGGCCGACTTCACGGTCGCAACCAACGCCGGTCAGTTGAAGTCTGGGGCCCCTGCCCGTTCCGAACGGGTATCGAAGTACAATGAACTCTTACGGATTGAGGAAGAACTTGGCGCAGCGGGTGCCCGCTTGAACAAGTTCCCCAACGACATCGATGCCGACTAGGCCTTCTGTCGTGCCGCAATCCCGGTAAGGAAGTGAGCGGAAATGCAGACGCCAACTTTTGATACACATGGTCTCGACACCGCCACGGCGACCCAGCGTCTGAAAAGCGACGGGCCCAATGAGGTCCCAGAGAAACCATTTAGTTTCTCACAGGCGGTCCTTAAACGTCTTTGGGAGCCTTCAGCCTGGATCCTCGAAGCCGCGTTGTTGCTTGAAATTTTCCTGGGTAAAACCATTCAGGCCGGTTTTATCCTGATTATGTTACTGTTTGCCGCCATCGACGGGGCCATCCAGTCCCGCCGGGCGACCACGGTCCTGACGTCCCTGGCCCACAAGTTGACCCCGACCGCCGCCGTTAAACGCGATGGCCACTGGCAACAGGTGCCCGCCAAGGACCTGGTGGTGGGCGACCTGGTCAGTCTCAACCGCGGCGACCTGATTCCGGCCGACGCCCAACTCCTGACCGACCCGCTCGACGTGAACGAGAGTAGTATCAGTGGCGAGTCAGCGGCCGTTACCCACCAGCCGGACCAGACCATCTACGCGGGGACCGAGGTCCTCAGTGGTCACGCCCTGGCCCGCATCACGGCGACCGGGACTAGGAGTCGGGCCGGGAAAACCGTGAGTCTGGTCAACCAGTCCGCGGCTCCCGGTCACCTGCAGGTCCTGTTGGGCAAGATCATTGGTTACCTGGCGATTCTGGATACGGTGCTCGCCGTTATCCTGATTGCGGTCGCTATCTGGCGCGGCGAAAACCTGATCGACATGCTACCGTTCCTGGCCATGTTGTTCATCGCCACGATTCCCATCGCGATGCCGTCCAGCTTCGCGGTGGCCAACTCGGTCGAGGCCAAGCAGCTAAGTAAGCAGCACGTTTTGGTCAGTGACCTGGGCGGGATTCAAGAGGCCGCCAACCTGGACCTGTTCCTGGTTGACAAGACCGGGACCATCACCGCCAACCGGCCGACCGTGGTCAGCTTTACCAACCTGTCCACCATCGCCGATGAAACGGTGATTCGGCTGGCCACGGCGGCCACGGATAGCCGCAACGCCAGCGTGATCGACCAGGCGATTCAGGCCTACCTGAACGACCAACACCTGACCGCGTTCAGCCAGGAACAGTTCGTCCCGTTCGACCCCGCAACCGGGTACTCGCGTGCCACGGTCACCTGGCAGAATGCACCAACCACGGTGCGGTTAGGCGGGTACACCCGTCTGGTCAAGTTGGCCAAAACGGCCCCGCAGACCAACGTGGACTTCAGCGCCGGCCGCACCGTGGCCGTGATGGTCAATGACGCGGTCGCCGGGGTGTTCGTCCTCCAGGATCAGCCCCGAGCGGATAGTGCCGCGGCCATTCAAACGACCACCTCGCGGGGTGTCAAGGTCATCATGCTCACCGGCGACAACGTGCAGACGGCCCAAGCGGTCGCCCAACAAGTCGGCCTCACCGGCGACGTGGTCACGTTCGATCACCTCAATCAGGTCGACGACCTCCACGCGCTGGCGGGCATCGCCGACGTGGTCCCCGAGAATAAGTTGGCCGTGGTCCAGCGGTTCCAGCAGCTGGGTAACGTGGTCGGCATGACTGGTGACGGCGTCAACGACGCCCCCGCTCTCAAGCAGGCGGAGGTCGGCGTGGCCGTGGCCAATGCCACCGACCTGGCCAAGCGGTCGGCTAAGATGGTACTTCTGACCGAGGGGTTAACGCCCCTGGCGGACATCCTCGACAGTGGGCACCGGGTCTATCAGCGGATGATGACCTGGACCATCACCAAGCTGTCACGGACCGCCGAGTTGACCATGCTGCTGACGTTTGGGTACCTGGCCCTGCGGTTCATCCCGCTGGAATTAAACGCCATGATTCTGGTCGCTATTTTAAACGACGTGGTCACCCTGGTTCTGGGGACCGACCACACCATCACCACCAAGCGACCGGAGAACTGGAACCTGCGGCGGCTGAGCCAGTTGGCCGGCGTGCTGGCCGTGACCTGGACCGTCGTGGGCTTGGGACTGATGGCCTGGCTCCACGGTCAGGGCTTCACGGCGGGCCAGTTGAGCACCGCGCTCTACTGGTATCTGATCACCAGCGCGATGCTGACAATTCTGATGACCCGGACGCCCGGCCTTTACTGGCGGAGCGCACCGAGTTCGGCCATAGTCACCGCGATTACCGGCAACCTGGTGTTGACGCTGATCCTGGCCTTAGCCGGCTGGGGCGTTACCGCCATTTCCTGGCAACTTTTGGGTGGCGTCCTGCTGCTGGTCCTGGTGTTGAGTGTGTTGCTCGACCTGGTCTATGTGGCCTTACAACGGCACCTGTTTACGGCATAAGTGATTAAAGAAATACCCGGTTCCAGCGTGAGTCATCGTTGCTGGAACCGGGTATTTTTTTGCGAATGCTATTTTACGGCCACCGCGCCACATCAGCGTCATGTTGCTAAAACAGCTTATCAAAAAGCTGGCGCGTGGGTTCCCATAAGGCCGGGAAATGGTTGTCGCCGCTGTAGATTATTTGTTTGCCATTATTCAGAACCACGGTAATTCTCCACTGTTCGCCATCACAGATTCCCCGATAGTTGGCGTAATTTGGCCGCCAATCATTGAGACAAACCTGATTGTACAACTGATTGATGACCACGGCCCAGGTCAGGTCAACGACTGGCGGCAGGGTCCTGGGGTCAACCGGTGGGCGTAGAAGCGTGGCGTGGTCATCCCCGATGGTGAGCCGATACCCCCGCGCTACTTGCCGGTCGCGTTCGACACTAACGGTTTGCCAACCGCCGAAATAACCACCATCGGTGAACGTGACCTGGCGGACCATCTGCCGGGAGTCCCGCCCCTGCCGACCGAACCAGGGCCGCGTTCCAAAGAACTGATGACAGACGGCACATTGCCACCGCGGCTTGCGCGCCGCCCGCTGACGACCGTGGCTGACGTGCCGCTGCCGGATAACCTGTGAACCGCCACAAAATGGACAGTGAATTTTCATGGGAACCGCCCCGCTTTCGTTGATTATCTGTATTATCGCCCCGGCTACCCCGATTTGGCAACCGGTCACCGGCTAAAAAGACCGCCCCACCAAATAGGCTTCAATTTAGATTATTTTAGAAGTATCTCTATCACCTCGATGTTTAAAATATACCAAAAAGGAGAGATTCTCTGAATGCTAAAGCATTAAGGAATCTCTCCTAAAATCGATTACTTTATCAGTAACCTCCCGTTCGGCAGGAGGATTTTGACGTAGCTGATGAAATACTGCATATTATTCAACTATTTAACAAGATTGTGGTTAGCGGTGATGTATCCACCAGCAACCTTATAACGTAAAACACCATGCTTAGAATAATCCCAGCCAGTCACCTTCAACGTTGTATTAGCGGTAATTGAATGCTTGTGGTGGACGAGTTCAGCTTCTTTGTAAAGCGAGATACGGCGCTTCGTCTTGACTGTTTTAGGTAACTTGATCTTGCCCGCTTGGACTTGCTGCTTGTTAGCCGTAATATAGGTTCCGTTGGTCAACATAAAGACTAGCGATTGCCCACGATGAATCAGACGCTTGACCTTCAAGACTTGCCCTTGACGATAATGGTGCTTGACCGTCCCCGTCAGTTTGACCGATTTGTAGCTGTTCAATCCCTTAGTGTTGATTACAGTCACCCGCTTAGTGAAGGCGGTATAATCAGCAGATTGAACATACGAGCTAGCCGCCGTAATGTAACCAGTCTGCTTATAGGTCTTCGAGTGCTTATTGATATCCTTGACGTGGAACCGCAACCGACCATTCTTAGCCTTCACAGTACCTAAGACTTGGAACTGCGATTGATACATCCGAGGCATCTTGCTGAACGAGTTCATCTTGACGCCCTTTGAGAAGTTTGGCTTGTGGTACAATACTAGGCTCTTAACGGCAATAACCTTAGCTGGAACTTTATTCGTCGCTGGTTTAACTGGCTTTGTAGATTGTGACGTTGTTGGTTTGACTGGTTTATCTGGTGTTGGCTTAGATGATTGTGGCTTGTTTGGCTTTGCTGGTGCTGGTTTAACTGGCTTAGACGGTTCAGGCTTAATTGGATTGGTTGGCGCTGGCTTAAACGGCTTGGACGGTTCGGGCTTACTTGGTGTCGTTCCAGCTGGCTTCAAGTCAGCTTGTGCCTTAATCAAAGCAAGATTTGCTGCCTTAACTTCGGCTGCCGTTGCATCAGGATTGTTTAAGACTTGCTTGACCTTCGTTAAAGCAGTCGTGAAGGCCTTGAAACTTTCAGCGGTATAGTCACCTGCTTTAAGTTTTTCCGCATCTTTGACCTTAGCCCCTAGCGTCGCCTTGTCACTGGCACCTGGCTTGGATCCATCTCCAGCGTTAGAACCCGAGCCATTGTTGCCGATAGTTGCTGTATGCTTCATAGCCGTCAAGTCAGCTTGGTCGACTAGGGTATTATCTTGATCGACCGTCTTTAAATGCAGTTTATTACCATCAATGTTGACCGTTAAAAAGGTCTTTTGTTTCTTTTGAGCTTCCGTTTGAATCATATCCCAAACTTCGGGTTGGTTCGGCTGGATGTCATAAGTCTTGGCTCCAGTATGACCAGCCGCAATATAAGTCGTTCCTTGAGCAGACTTCTTACCGTTTTTTAGGGTAAAGGTCCGACCGTAAGAATGGTCATGACCAGAGAAAACGACATCGATACCTAGTTCGTCACAAACGGGTGGTAGCATCTTGTTGAACATGCTCGACCGTGCATCGGCAGGGTTCTTGTTGTAGGCTGGCTGATGGGTCGTAACAATTCGCCAAGTCTTGTTGGACTTTTGCATATCTTGACGGAGCCAGTCCATTTCCTTTTTCATTTCGGTTGGATTATCGGTCCAGCCAATCGATGCGATATGCATGTTGCCATAGTCGACCGAATATGTTCCCTTACGGATTGTCTTAGGCCCGTTGCCGTTTGGTACCCCAAGCATTTCAACTGACTTCGAACCGTCATCCCCCATGTATTCGTGGTTTCCCATGACGTGGATCATATCCATTGAATCGTAACCTGGGTGCTGGTCAAATATTTTAGAAGTCACTTCTGCTTCAGTATAAAGCGTTTGGTTGTCGTTAAAGTCTCCGACATGAATCGCAAAAACTGGTTTATTGGCTGAAGAAGCCTCAACACGATTTAAGAATTTTCCAAAATCGCCTAACTGACCCCATTCCCCGACTTGAGTATCACCAAAGACGTTGAAACTGAACTTATTATTATCAGCCATGGTGGTAAAGTGACGGATATTGGACCAATGAGTCCCATCTCCGACGCGATAGGCATAAGCCACACCTGGTTTTAAGCCAGATACGTCGACCCGGTTGATGGTCACGGCTTTAGCATCAGCATCGTAAGTGAATAGTGAATTATGACCTTTTTGATTAGTCGAGAAGGCTTTATCTTTTTGAGACGCGTAATCTTCTTCCGTCGCAATCTGCATCAGTGATTCCGGCTTGTCATTCGTTGGGGCGGTCATCCAAGTGATTGTCTTTTGGGTCATTGGATCTTGTGTGGACCCGGTCAATAAGTGAGATGGTGTTGCACTAATGTTCTCTCCAGGTGCGTAAACGAGCGTTGCTGTTTGGTAGCCGTGCTCAGCGGCTTTGTCCGTGCTTACCAGATAGCGGCCCGCAGCGGTCAATTTATCAGTGGCTACGTTACCATCTTTATCCGACTGGCCTAAGGCGATTGAATCACCTTTCTCCGACTTCGCCGTCACGTTGACCCCACTGGTCGGCTTGTTGTCAGCACCTAGGACGGTAATTGAATTAGTTAAGCCGGTGACGATTGGTGTGTGCTTCAAGTGAAAATCGGATTGCAAAGCGATAGTTTGCGGCTTAGCTGCTGCAGTCAATTGTGTATCCGTATCGGCAGCAGTTACTGGTGAGACTTCTGCGGAAGTCATTTGATACGTCACTGGTTGGTCGGCAGGCGTATCGCGGTCTATACCTACCGTGACAGTCATGATTGGTTTAGTCTTATCGGACCCCATCTTATCAACCGTGAAATTCCAGGTATTTGAAGCTGAATCAAACTTGGATTGGTTGCTAGTATTCGAATCAGCATATTCAACTTCTTTTAATGTCAAACCAGGGGCTAACTTGAAAGCAAATTTTCCAGACTTTAACTTGGTCATATCATCAGCCGTTACACTGAATCTAGCTGTACCACCTAAACTGGCCTTTTTGTCTAACTGGTTCAAGTGGATTCCCAAGTTTTGAGACGTTTTGACCGTAAAGTACGTGTCTTTGGTCGTCACGTTTCCAAACTTATCAACCGCCATAACAACTAGGTGGTGCGTACCGTTAATGAACTTTTTACCCTTAACGGTCATCGAACCATCGGGGTCATGGGTCAGGTGTGAATCAACGGTCAAGTCCTGGTTGTCAATCATAACCTTGCTGGCGTGCCAATCAATACCCGTCATGTTTGGATCTGACTTATCATCATGAAGTTTCACCGTGATAGTTGGATCAGCTTGCGTATAATCTTTTCCATCGGCATCAACACTGTCGATGATTGGACTGGTCAAATCATCTTTGTTGGTTCCGTAGACAGCCCGGATATTGTCCACATAGATTTTGCCCTTGTTGAGGGGACCGCCGCCTGGCTTTCCAGAACCGACACTCATCAATTTAATTGCCATTTTCGGTGAGATTGAAATTGGGTAAGTCGTTTCATCGGGAATCTGTGCCTCAACGTACTTCCAGCCAACCCAGTCGATTCCAGTCGATTGATCGACGAAATCTAATGGGAAGCCGGCAGGCTTGTTCTTAGTTGAAAGGAGCATTCGAATCCAGGCCCCCTGAACTTCGGGGGTCGCGTAGACCCACATTCCAATTGACTTTGGAGTACCAGGAATCATGGTCGCGTCTTTTTCAGGCCCTGCGTATGAGCCATAGGTTGGCCCAACAGGACTTGTAGAAAAATCATAGCCAACCTTTAAAGCATGCTTGCCAAAACGGACCTGACCACCGTTATTGGTATCGGCAATGGTAATATTGGACTTTTCTTTACCGTTAGTGGAATGAGTTGATACCCAATCGCCGATGCCATTTTCAAAGTCAAAAATCGTTTTGGGTAACTGACCCAAAGAAATGGTGACTGAGGCTTTTAAATCTGTTCCGTTTAAAGTTACACTGATGGTTCCACTAGCTGATACCGAGGCGCTCTTCAAAGAGTCTAAATCAGTTATCGTGCCTAATTCCTCGGGTACGTTCCACTTAATAACATCACTTGTTAAATGAACATCCCGACCGTTAGCTTTAGCCTGTAGACCTAAGGATTTCGTTTCACCAGGCGTCATGCTGACCTGTTTATTGGTGAATTTAAATGAATTCGGTTTAACGATCGTTACGGTCGCCTCGCCTAAGATTTTGTCCCCCTGCTTTAATTGCGCGGTGACATCTCCTGACTTACCTGTGGACTTAAAGTGGCCCTGAGCATCGATTCTCCCAAACGAATCGTCGTTCAGAGACCAAGTCGTGCCGGTACTTGGTAAGTCCGCTGGGGCTCCAGAGTTATCAACACCAGTCGCTTTAAAATCAATCGTTGCCTTCGGTACATAAGCTTGTTCATTGGGTGTCACGTTGGCATGGTCTAACTTACCATCAGCGGTGGCTTTCGATACAATCTGCCAGCTAGTGCTTATTTTACGTTCAGAACCATCAGACGGGCGGTTTTTAACGCTCAAGTCGGATTGACCGGGAGTTCGAGAAACATAGGTCGTTGAGCCCCCACCATCTAAATTCAAAGCCTGAACAGCACCCTGGTCTTTCATAGTCTTGGCTAATTCCGCGATGCTCATTCCGTCAGAGTAAGGTGCTTGGGCCCCATCGACGGATACAAAAAAGACTTTCCTCTCTTTGGTGATTCCAACGGCCGAACGGGCGGCGTGCTCGTTGCCTGGAATGTTTTTGGGCAAGTTAGAATTGATTTCACCATTTACGACTAACTGGCCCAAACCACCCAGGGCGTGTTTTAACTCATGGTTTTTAAGCCGTTCTAGATACTTGTCGTGGTCCCCGATTTCAACTAACCCGTTATTTAGAACACCTAAATAGCTTTCAGGTGTAGTCGAATCAAAGTTAAAGTCTTGGATGACTTTACCATCTTTAATGGCTGGACCGGAAACGGCCCCATTTGAAAGACTAAAGAAGTCGGCATTGACGGCGGCGACGACGTTATGACCATGCTTGATAGCCGCGTTGGCCTCCTCACGAACTGTTTGCGTCCCCAGCTTATCCCCGTCGTCGGGCAGACCGGGTCGTAGTTCAGCATCCTTTAAGTCCACAGTGACCTTATGCATGACGGTTTGAGACTGCTTGTCGCCAGTAAAGGTATTTCTATTTTCAGTGATTCCGGGCGCCAGTTGCGTATTTGCTGATTCCAGGGGATATAAACTGCCGGTCGCGATTGATGCTTGGGCTCCAGCGGTCAGCTTACCAGTCTTGTCCGTGGGCTTAGTAGTCGTTTGATCATGACCTTTATTAGCAGTCTGCTTATTATCAGTTGGCTTAGACGATATCGGTGTCTTTGAATCCATCGGTTCTTTCGGTTGACTAGTTACCGTCGTTGGAGCTGAGCCTGTTGATCGAGCATGAGCGATGGGGGTCATGAGTGGGGTCAAGACTAAGGCAATCGCCAAAGTCGCGCCAAGTTGCCGTCTTCTCTTTGTCATGAAATAATAATTCCTCTCCTGGATGTCTTTTTAATCACGATGAGATTTTCAGATAGACTTTATTGAATTTTGAAAGTCGTGGGAGTCTCATTGTGATTATTTTCAGTGTACGGGAGAAGAAAACTAAATTGGGTAAATTTACAGAGTCTGTACATACATAGGCAAAGATTTACACAACTATAACGATGTCTATAAAAATGCAGAAAGACTCATTTTAAGAGCAATCGCGTTTCTAAATGGTGACCGACCAAAAGCCCCCAGTCAAGCGACTAGGGGCTTTATCAGTTGATTTTAATTAATGGATTGTTGCTACAAAGCTAGCTTGAATTCAACGTAAATTGTCTGCGGAGATTCTAATTTGAATCAACGCTAATTCCTAACCGTTGAGCTCGAGCCTAACCTTCGTCTGAACGTATCGTACGGCCTTAAGCTTCTTGACAGAGCAATTTCCCTTTAAATACCTAATCCCACTGAACAAACTGGCGGTTAGCCGTAATGTAGGTTCCATTGGTCAACTGATAGCGCGTGACCGCGCCCCGGGTGACGATCCGTTTAACCTTCAACAGGGTCTTGACCTTCACGTGCCGCACACGGTGGTTGCGTTTCAGGTCGCCGTAACGGTACTGGTAAACGCCCTTTTTGGCGATTACCCGCAAGCGCTTGGGTGCTCGCTGGTAATACAGGTTCTTGACCTGCTTGGTGACCAAGATGTAGCCACCCTTTACCTGATAATAGCGCTGACCGTTCTTCGCGGTGACCACACCCAAGACCTTGAAGCTCGGCGCCGTGGTCCGCGAAGATGCCTTGTAGGCCTTCTTGACCTGCCGCGTGTTCACGTTGCGGTACAGCTTAAACGCCTTAGTCAGATAAACCGTCTTGGGATAACTGACCTTGGTGGGTTTAACGGCCGGTTGCGTCGGTTGTGTCGATGTGACCGTTGCGCTAGACGCACTGGCGGAACTGGCACTGCTAGTGTTCTCGGCCGGTGAGGTTGGCTGCGTCGTCGTTCCAGTCGTGGTGCCCTGGTCGTCGGTCTGGTCCTGAAGTTCCTTGAACTGGTGGTGTTGTTCGAAGAGCTCACCGACCTTCAACAATAGCCGGTCCTGGCCCTTGGCGGCGTTAAACTGAATCCCCAGCGGTAAGCCGTTAGCCGCCACGTAGGTCGGCAAACTGATGGCCGGTTCACCGGTCAAGTTGGCCTGCTGGGTGAACGGCGTCTTGCTAAGGCCGTGCAACCAGGAATCATAAATCAGTTGCATCTGCTTGTCGGCGGGCACGTTTTCCATATTTAAGAGTTGTTTCTCGTATTCGGGCAGTACCGACGGGTCGCTGTTCAGCGGCGCCGTGGTGGCCGTGGTCGGTGTCAGAACCAACGGATATTGCTGGTGGAAGGCCGCCATCTTGGCCGCTGCGGCCGCAATGGTCGCATTGGCGTCTGCCGCCTGGTCCTTGGTCACGTTCTTGCTGGCCTGGTACAGGCCCCAGAGCAGTGGGCTGACCTCGTCCTTGGTCATACTGCGTTTCTGCGCGGTCTGTGTCACGTAGTTCGCCACGCTCCCCGCCGAGGTATCTAATAGGTAATAGGCCTTCATCAGGGCCACCCCGTCGACGGGTGGATCGACCTGCTTTACCGTGACGCCCTGAGACCGCAGGAAGTTAACGGCCTGGTCAACGGCCTTGACGGCATCACTGCTGACCGGCGTGCCTACGGGTGACTTGGTGCTGTAGGCCACCGTCAGGCCTTTCAGACTGGCCGGTGCGGTAGCTGCCGTAGTTTTTTTGTTCTTCAAAGCGTCAAATAACTGCGTCGTGTCGGCCATGGTCTTGGTCTCCACGAAGTTGACCGTGTGGGCAGTGGCGCTTGACCCGTCGCCCTGAATCATCCCCTGAGTGGGTTTTAACCCTACCAGACCCGACCAGGACGCGGGAATCCGCAACGAACCCCCGGCATCGTTCCCGGTCGCGACCGGGGTAATCCCGTCGGCCACACTGGTCGCGGAACCCCCGGACGAACCACCGGGGTTATAATCGGTGTTCCAGGCGTTCTTGGCCGCCCCATAGAGTTTCGAGGTGGTCACGTTCAGCAACCCCATCTCGGGAAAGTTGGTCTGGCCAATGACGATGAACCCCGCCGCCTGGATGTTCCGGACCAGGGTACCCGTGAAGCCCGAAACGGCGTCCTTGTTGGCGACCAGTCCATCGGTGTTCGAGGCCCCCTTGAGCGTCTGACCCAAGCCCTTGATCAGAATCGGCACGCCGTAAAATGGCTGACCGGTATCCTTTAATGCCGCGGCCTCTTGTAAGGCGGCGTCCTCACGGAGCGTGATGACCCCGTTGAGTTGCGGGTTGTCCGCCTTGACCTTGGCGATGGCCTGCTTGACCAGCTGCGTGCTGGTGACCTTGCCGGCGCGTACGTCGGCTGCCAAATCTAATGCCGAGCTCTTGCGATAAACCTCCGCGGACAAGCCATCCGGTGTCGTGACCGGTGTGGCAACGGCCGCCTCTTGTCCCACAGCCGTCTGTAGCTGACTGCTGGTGACGGTCGCTGGTGTGACATCCGTGGCGTGGGCCGTTACCGACAGCCCGCCCACGGTCAGAACCGTCGCCGCTAGCAGTAACCAACTGCTTAGGCGCCGGTGATGTTCCCAAAACCTAGTATCCATATCCAATTTTCCTCCTTTTATTCAACAACCTTCTCACAGTCTACGTTTTTAGCTGTAATTTTAAAAGCGTTTTCATAAAATTATATATACAATTTTATGGTGATAGCCCAAAACAAAACCAGTATCTGTGTTGATCACCCAGGTACTGGTTGCGTTTGCTATGTCATAAGTTTCGCTCCTACTCGAAGATTTGTCGGCTAGGATTGCCTCGCAGGTAGATCAGACCACCGATAACCTGAAGAATCAGGTTGGCGACCAGAAAAATTGACAACGGGTACAGGGGACTAAACAGGCCCCAGACCCCATTGACCACCACCGCTAGGGGCAATAAGCGGACCCGGTACGGTAATAAGTGGACCCCAATCACCACCAGGCCACCCATCAACGCCACCCGGTCGCCCCAGTGTGGTACCCCGTAGCCAGCCAAGAACAAGGGCCCAACGACTAACCCCACCTGCGGCCACCAGGTTCGCCAACGCCCCGGCAACGACTGCCGAAAGACCAGCCGTAAGCTCCCATACGTCCCCACGAATCCCAATAATGCCCAGGTGGCTTGCTGGCCCACCTGATAAATCAGTACTAAAACCACCTCGGCGGCCGTTAACAGAAAAACGTACCACCCCAGCTGTCCCCGTGAAACGCCCATGGACTTCCCCTTCTCCCTTACTGATACCCAATATGATAGCAAAAAAGGCCACCCGAACCGCCGACAACGGCTTCGATTGGCCAAATTTGCTATAAAACTATTTATCTTTTAGATATCCAGCTTCTGGTGGAGGGCCGAGGTGAGCAGCCGCGAGAAGTTCACGCCCTGCTTGCGGGCCGCATCCCGGAGGTACTCCGGAATCGAGACGTTCACCCGGGTGGTCTTGGCGTTCCGTTGCCGAAAGTCGTTTAGGTCAAACGAAACCACCGCCTTGGCATCGTCCGGGGCAACTGATAAGCGTTCAAACGGGGTTGCCACTGGTAATTCAGTGGCGTCAACCAGCATGGTCCCAATTAGGTCTTGGGCCATGGTCAGGGCCTCGGTCACCGTCTCCCCCTGGGTCCAGCTCCCCCCATTGATGTCCGGCACTTCGACACTGTAGCCACCAGCTGCCTCGGCGTGTAGAATCACCGGGTACGTTACGCGTTGTTCTGCCATGCTTTTTCACCTCACGATTATTTTTTCAATCCTGCTTGCTTCAAAATCCCTTGTTCTGTTCCTGTCTTGAGCTCTTTAGCATGAATTGGTACTGGCACTGTTCTATTTGTTATTGGATTCCAATACTTAACGTGACTAGTTCCATTATGCTGCCCTGGTTTTTCAATAAAACCCGCCTTACGTAGCAAGCGAATCATCTTACGTGGTGTCATCGGCATTTCCAAGAACCTCCACAAATATATTATACACAAAAAATGCGCATAATCCCGTATTTTAACTCATATTTTTAAATACGAAAAAACTGACCATTAGTTTTAAAAAACTAACAGTCAGTTCCATCAAAGCTTGCATTCATAAATCCGCGCCGGCGTATCGCCGATGTCGGTGTAGTGCAGGGTGACGTCGGCGGCCAGCGTGTAGCCGCTCCGTCGATACAGCTTCTCGGCGGGAACGTTACTGGGCATCACGTCCAAGTGGACCACCGCTAAGCCATCCGCGCGGGCCTGGTCCAGAATGGCCTGCATCATGGTCAACGCCGTCCCATGACCCCGAAAGTTGGGATGGACCGCGAAAATGTGCAGGACCCCAATCTGGTCATCCGGCACCACGTGGACGAACGGAACGCCGCGATAGTCGGGATCCTCGCCCACGGTTAACACCCCAGCCGCGGCGATTTGCCCGTTTTGATAGCCCGCTAGGAACTTGCCCTGCTGGAGCTTCTCGGCCAAGACCTCGCGACTGGGATACACACCCCAGTGCCAGTCCGGACTATAGGCATCTTGGTCCTGGTGCTCACAAATATCTTGATAAAACTGACAAATCTCGTCCAGCGCGGTGGCCGGCAGAGACACAACCTTTTCAAACATCATCGCTCACCTCATTTGTGTCGATTAACCCAAAAAATCCCTCACGCCGTTAACCGAATACTGGCATCCAGGAAGCTAAAGGCCTGCTTCGCGGCGGCCGGATTGTCGAGGACCAGCGTAATCCAGTGTTGCTTACTCATGTGGTAGGCCGGGAGAAAGCCCGCACTGCGGGTCAACAAATCGATTTCTTCGGTGGGACACTTGACCACCAAAATATCGACCGGGTCGAGGCTGGTGCTAATCCCCAGCGTTTGAGCCGGAACGTCCATCACCAAGCCGTACCACTTGCCATTGTTATTCCGAAGGACCGCATAACCGGGATACTTGGCCCAGAGGTACTCGGGCTCCGTCCCGTATTGATCGGCGACGTAGGTAAAAATTTCTTCTCGCGTCATGCTTTGACCACCTTTCGTTGTTGGCTGTAGTTAAGCAGCGCAATCACCGCTAACAGAATCGCCAGCACCATCATAATCCAGAAGTCGACGTGGCCGCCCTGATAGGTCCGCGCCGCCAGCGACCCCTGACCCCGGTTCTGAAAGATCGCCATCAGCGAGGTCAGGAACACCACGCCAGTCGCACCGGCCAGCTGTTGAACCATGTTAAACACTGAGCTGATGTCCGTTGCATCACTGATGGGCACATTGGTGGTTGCGTTTGAAATCGCATTAGAGAAACTGAAGTTAAAGCCCGACCGCAACACCAGGAAGAACCCGGCGAGGAGACCAGCAGACAGGTGGGACTGGAAGGCCAGGAACAACCCGGCTCCCGCCACGAGTAAACCACTCCCAATGCCCACTGGCAACGCGAAACCGTGTTGGTCGGCCAGGTGTCCGGCGATTGGCGAGATGGCCGCCCCAACTAGGGTGCCGGGCAGCAGAATCGCCCCGGCAACCAACGCGTTCGCTCCCAGCACGTATTGCGCGTAGACCGGGATGACTACCGAGATACCGATGTTCAGGAATTGCAGGCCAAAGTAGCTGAGTGCGTCCCAGACCACAGCGCGGTGCTGGAAGATGGCCAGGTTGACCAGCTGGGCGTCACCCCGCTGATTTAACCAGACGAACAGGCCAAACAGTACTAGGGCCACCACCAGTAAGCCCCAAAATTTGAGACTAAGGCCCTGCTTGCCGATGACCGATAACGCGAAGATCCAGGTGGTCATCGCCAGGGCCAAGGCAATAAAGCTGGTCAGGCTAAACGGTTTGACGTGCTCGGCCACCTGCCCGCGGATGAAAATTTGACCGCCAACCAGGCTCACCAGGCCGAACGGCAACAGGAACCAGAAGATCATCCGCCAGCTCATGGTCGAGGAAATCCACCCGCCATAGGTCGGTCCTAATGCCGGGGCCAGGGAAATAATCATCCCCGCCAGACCGGTCATCATCCCCAGTTTGGCCCGGGGAACTTGGGTGAAGATGATGTGAAACAGAATCGGCGTCGCCAGCCCGGTCGCGGTGGCCTGAACCAGCCGTCCCAACAGTAACAACCCGAAGCTGGGGGCCACGGCACACAGTACGTCCCCCACCATGAAGGCAATCACGGCGATAAACTGTAGGCGCTGCGGCTGATACCGTTTTAGGAGGTACGCGGTGGTCCCCATCATGATGGTCACCATCAACAGGTAGGCCGTGGTGATCCACTGGGTGGTGTCCAGCGAGATGTGGAAAAGCCGCGACAGCTCGGGATAGGTGACGTTCATCGACGTTTCGGTCATGATCCCCAGGAGGCTGAGGAGCGCCACGGAGAAGATGGCGCCCCAGGTCCGGGGCTGAAGTTTCGTTTGCATGGGTAAAAACCTGCCTTATCTCAATAGTCTAATATCCCCATTCTACCACCAGGTGTCCAGGACAAAAACGACGCGTCACCGGATGCCCGGAACGCGTCGTTACAAAAATATTGGCTTAAACCCCTCAAGTCACGTGATTAATATTGAAAACTGGCTAAGTCGACATCAATCATATGCAGGATGTCGTGCTCACTAAGTTGGAGCTGGTCGGATGGCGTGAAGAATCACCCCCGTATATACGGGGGAACATCCTTCTCTCAGTTTGCTACTAAAACTTTTTAAATATTTTATGATAACTTTTCTGCCTTAAACATGATTAGCTACTCTTTACAATCGTTTTAAACCCCAGATATTAAACGGTATAACTTTATAGTTTTACCTTGAGACCAAACTCTTGCGGTTTAATATACGCATTGTGTAATTTATCGTCAAATAATTTATTGTAAGAATGGTCAAAGTATAACATGTGTTTACCCTGATAAGTGTTTCTCAAAAAGTATAAGTATTGATGGAAGTCACGTTTGTAACCCGGTAACCCATAAACTACTCTAATCCGATAAAGATATGTGTTTCCATCTTTCCAATGTCCTAACTTTTTAACTTTGATGGCTTTGGTATTGTAACCGTCCATGCCACTTTTCCCGTATCTTACCCAATGCTTAGTGACCTCTACATAACGCGGTAACTGCTTAGATAAATCATGAGTATTACCCCACGTTCCCCGTAAGACCTTTGGTGTGGTTGCTGCCTTGACCTTAGCTTGCACCGGCTGAACGGTTGCCATGGTACAAACCCCAACCATTGCTACCCCTAGCATTAACTTTGTTCGCAACATTTTAAGCATTCCTTTTTTTAACTGTAATGAGTATAACCTAGAATCACCCCCCGTGTATACGGGGAACACCAATACCAAGAAACTTGAAGACCGTTTGGTAAAGAATCACCCCCGTACATACGGGGAACACGCCGCGCTGGTCCCGCGAATCCAAGTATCGTCAGAATCACCCCCGTGCATACGGGGAACACCCGTCGGAGTTCTTAAAACTGTTGGTCAACTTGGAATCACCCCCGTGCATACGGGGAACACTCTCCCCAATCAACGTCGACCGTTAACTTTTTGGAATCACCCCCATGCATACGGGGAACACTAGTCCAGGTCGGACCCAGCGACGTTCAGATTGGAATCACCCCCGTGCATACGGGGAACACGGTAAGTCGTCATCGACCACGATTTGCATGCCGGAATCACCCCCGTGCATACGGGGAACACTCACTATCGCCACCCTTGATTTCAATGTGATTGGAATCACCCCCGTGCATACGGGGAACACCCATTACCATAAATGTCGGTGGTGATTGTGACGGAATCACCCCCGTGCATACGGGGAACACTCTTCTAAATCGCCATCTAAGATAACCGTGTAAGAATCACCCCCGTGCATACGGGGAACACAGCAGACCGTTCGTCGATTCAACACGTTGGTCGGAATCACCCCCGTGCATACGGGGAACACTCTAAAAAAGCAGTTAAGACGCCACCGCCTTTGGAATCACCCCCGTGCATACGGGGAACACAATTTTTCCATTTCATCGTCACGACCGATGGTAGAATCACCCCCGTGCATACGGGGAACACTGTTCACGATTACATCAGACGGTTGCTTGATGAGAATCAC
>DXGJ01000048.1 GCA_019113985.1 Candidatus Levilactobacillus faecigallinarum | reverse complement strand
AGGGGGCTTTTCGGCTTAGACCAAGGCCGAGCTCTGGAGACAGTGGGTTGCTGGCTTCAGAGTCGTGCCCACTACGGGGACAATGCTCGGCGAAGTGGAGCGGGCAACAGCGACCAGTATGACAATTTATAGTAACGGGTCTATGTCCTATGGCCTTCTCGGCTTAGACCAAGGCCGAGCTCCGGAGACAGTGGGTTGCTGGCTTCGGAGTCGTGCCCACTACGGGGACAACGCTCGGCGGAGCGTAGCAGACAACAACGACCAATATCAACAGCACTTAATAAATTTCTACAAGACAAGCATCAAGGAGGCTCCCATTCGTGAAAATTGCTATTATGACGGATACATCGGCGGGGATTACGCCGGATGAGGCGGTCGCGCGGCAGATTACTTTGCTCGCGTCGCCAATTATGTTCGGTAATCGCCAGTACCATGAATACGAAGACCTGAGTCCGGCCGATTATTACCGGTTACTGCGGTTGACGAAGACCAATAAGCTAATTCCAACCGCCCCCCAGATTTCGATGCAAACGATTCAGGCAACCTGTGACCAGTTGGCCGAACAGGGCGTCACCGACGTCATCGTGATTGGCCCGGCGGGGGGGATTTCGGGGTTCATCAACACCCTGGGCGCCTACGCTGAGAACATCACCAGTCTGCACGTGTGGCCCTGGGATTCACGCGGAATCCTGACCACCATGGGTGATCAGGCCCGCCTGGCCGCCGCCTTGATGGAACAGGGCGCCACGGTTCAGGTCATTCTCGACCAGTTGGCGGTCCTGCGACAGACCACCCACGTGGGGTTCGTGGTCGACTCCATCAAGCCGTTGCTGCGGACGGGGGAAGTTAATCCCAGTCACAGTCCCGGGAGTACGCCGTTATTGGCGGGAAAACCGCTTTTGATTTTTGAAAACTCCGGCAAGATTCGGGTTGCCGGGAGCGCCTTGCGGCTAAAGGGGGCCCTGAACGATCTGTTGGACCTGCTCGAACCGGAGTTGACCACCAGTGCCCCGGTTAAGGCGACCATCCTGAACGCCGACCAGCCAGAGACCGCCGAACAGTGGATGATGGCCGCACACGACCGCTTCCCCCAAGTCGAATTTGACGTGGCGTTGATTGGCCCCAGCTTCGGCGTGCACGTGGGCGATGGCGCGATGGGCCTGGCCTGGAGCCGCAACTATCAGGCCCTCCTGAATGCCGATGATGAGAAGTAAATGAGAAATTAGGGGTTGACAGCTCTTTTTCTTAATGGTTTACTAAGACTTGTAAATTGAAGATGAAAGGAAGATGCGTTATGTCAAACACGCCCCTCACTCATTTAAATAATCAATTTGCCTTTAGCTTTTTCTTTAGGTAGCGTTTGTACCCAATCAATGGATACAGACGCCAACAAACCGTTGCGTTTGTATCTATCGATTAGCTAAAGTTTTTCAACATGACTTAGCGCCAGATAGATACGGGTAAAATCTATCTGGAGATTATATCGGGCCCGATAAAACACCAGGTAGATTCTACTTAGAATCTATTCTGGTGTTTTTTGTTTTTCAGCCCAACTTTTCGGTCAAGACGTTGATTGTCGGTTGGCACACCACCAAAACAACTTTTAGGGAGAGACCGAATTATGATGAAAAAAACACTTTTAGGAACACTGGTATTAGGATTAGGCTTAGTTCTCGCCGGCTGCGGCAGTCAGGCATCAAGCAGTACCAAAGGGAAAACGCTGAACGTCGGGATTTTACAAATCGTGCAACATGGTTCCCTGGATGAGGCCCGCCAAGGCTTCAAGGCCGGCTTGAACCAGGAACTGAAGGCCCACAACAAATCCACCAAGATTAACTATCACTACTTAAACGCGCAGGGGGACCAAAGCAACCTGAATACCATGAGCCAACAACTGGTTCAACAAAAGAACGACCTGTTATTGGGGATTGCCACCCCGGCTGCGCAGGCCCTCGCTAAGAAGACCACGACCACGCCAACGTTAGTCACCGCGGTCACCGATTTAAAGGCCGCTAGCCTGGTCAAAAGCGACCAGAAGCCCGGCACCAACGTCAGTGGGACCAGTGACTTAACGCCGGTCGGCCTCCAGCTCAAGCTGCTGAAGAGCCTGACCAAGGGCAACAAACCATTGGGCATCATGTACAACTCCTCCGAGGAAAACTCCGTGTTACAGGTCAAGCTGGCTAAAAAGTATGCCAAGCAACACCACATTGATTTAAAAGTCGTCAGTGCCACCAGCACCAACGATATCGCCAGCGTTCTGGCCGGCCTGGAAGGCAAGGTTTCCGGCTTGTACTTGCCGACTGATAACCTGATGGCCAGTGCCATGAAGACCATTGGTCAAAAGGCGAAGGCCGCTAAGCTCCCCGTTGTGACCGGCTCGATTGAAATGGCCGAAGATGGTGGGACCGCGACTTACGGCCTGAACTACCGCGACCTGGGGAAGCAGACCGGGAAGATGGCCTACCAAGTCCTGATCAACCACAAGGAACCGCAGACCATGCCCGTCGAAACGGCTAAGACCTTACACCTGTACGTCAACAAGGCCAACACCAAGGCGATTGGCCTGACCACCGACCAAGTTAAGAGTCCCAAGTAAGAGAAAGGAAGATTGTCCATGTTTGTTACCAGTATCGGCCAGGGCCTGCTCTGGGCACCGTTAGTCATCGGTGTATTCATCACGTTTCGTATCTTAGACATCCCCGACCTGACCACCGAGGGGAGCTTTCCCCTGGGGGCGGCCGTCACCATCAGCGCCATGCTGCAGGGACAGTCTGCGCTGGTCGCCAGCCTGCTGGGATTTCTGGCCGGCTGTGTGGCCGGTTGGATTACCGGGATGCTCGATACCAAGTTACACATGCCATCATTATTAGCCGGTATCCTGACCATGACCGGGTTATACTCCGTGAACATGCACGTCATGGGGAAGGCCAACATTCCCTTGATGGATCAAAAAGTCCTGACCGGGTACCTGCCGGCTGGCTGGTCGCTGGACCTACAGACCATTGTGATTGGCGCTGTGATTACCGGTATCGTGGTCCTCGCACTGATCTGGCTGTTCCAGACACGCTTGGGCCTGTCCCTGATGGCTACCGGGAATAACCGGGCGATGAGTGCCGCCAACGGCATTTATACCGACCGGATGGTGATTATCGGTTACATGGTCTCCAACGGCTGCATCGCTTTGTCTGGGGCCTTGATTGCCCAGAGCAACGGATACGCCGACATCGGCATGGGCATCGGGACCATCGTGATTGGCCTGGCCTCCGTGCTGGTGGGGGAAATCTTCCTGCATGGTCGGCGGATGTGGGTTCGCCTGTCAGGGATGGTCCTGGGGGCCATCATCTACCGCTACTTACTGACCCTTGCCATGGGCCTAGGCTTCCCGGTCGACGACCTCAAGATTCTATCCGCGATTATCTTAGTCATCGTCATTTGTCTGCCACTTTTACAAAACAAATACCAAACGCACCAGCAGTTACGCCGGTACCTCAAACAGATTGGAGTCGAAGAACATGCTGAAACAACCAGCCGCGGTCTTGACCGTACAACACCTACAGAAGGTCTTCTTTCCCGGGACGATAAATGAACGGCACGTCTTAAAAGACGTGAACTTGACGATTGACCCCGGTGACTTCGTGTCGGTTATCGGGAATAATGGGGCGGGAAAATCGACCCTGTTGAACACGATTGCGGGGACCTTGTCGGCCGACGCCGGTGAGCTGGCAATCGCCGGTCACCGGGTCACCAAGAAGCCCGTCGCGTACCGGTCACGGTGGATCTCACGGGTCTTCCAGGACCCCAAGATGGGCACGGCTGGTGAGTTGAGTGTTGCCCAAAACCTGACCCTGGCCGAACAGCATACGGGTAGCCTAAGTTTACGGCGTTACCGTCAGCCCAACCAGGCCTTTCGCTATCGCGAGGCCCTGGCGCCGCTGAAGATGGGGCTGGAGGACCGGCTGGACACCCAGGTCAAGTACCTGTCGGGCGGTCAGCGCCAGGCGTTATCTCTGCTGATGGCGACTTTGAGTCACCCGGAACTGCTATTATTGGATGAACACACGGCGGCTTTGGACCCACAGACCAGCCAGAAGGTGATGGACTTGACGGAAAAAATTGTGACCGACCAGCACCTGACCACCCTGATGATTACCCACAAGTTGAGCGACGCTTTGCGCTACGGCAACCGGCTGGTGATGGTCCAGGACGGCCAAATCAAGCTCGACGTGCGCGGCGTTGAGAAGGACAACTTGCGGCAGGCGGACTTGCTGTCGTTATTCATTTAAAACGGGCGAGATACCAGTGACCTTAGTCGCTGGTGGGATAGCCCGCCACCTCCTTTAAGTTTTGTGATTAAAAAGATTATAAGACGTTATACGAACACATGTTCTTATTTCCTGGTATGATAGGCTCAAGAAAGGAGATGAAAACTATCGAACAAACTGTGACGATTAAGGTTCACCTGAAACTCCATGATGCGGCTGATAGTGATAAATTATGGCAAGTCATGGTCCAATATATGCGTGCCTGTAACGTTGTCTCACAATATATCTTTGACCATGAGTTTGAGCTTAAAGCAACGCATCTCCATAAAAAACTCTATCACCACTTACGTGACCAATACCACTTGAAATCCCAATTAACCAATTCCGTCGTCCGTACCGTAATTGCGAATTACAAAACCGTGAAAACGCAACTGAAGCAAAAGCCCTATCACTATTGGCAAGAACAAAAGCAAGGAAAAAAGAAACTTTTGACCGTGAAGAGAGACTTGAGCTGGCTATGGTACGCCTTGCGATACCGGCGACCCCAAGCAGACTTACAACGTAATCGAGACTGGTCAGTTACTAGAAATGGTGATTTATCAGTCAACACTTTGACTGGTCGTATCAAGGTTACCCCCATCTATCAAGGTCTTGAACAATATTTAGATGGTACTTGGAAACTTGGAGTCGCCAAACTGATTAAATCTGGTCATAAGTGGTATTTACATATCGCCGTAACCAAAAATTTTCCTGAGCTTGACATCGCCAACTCCCAAAATATTGTTGGTATCGACCGCGGTTTGCGTTTCTTGGCAACCACCTATGATCAAAAAGAACAGGTCAACTTCTTCTCTGGTCAAGACATCATTCGAAAACGCCGTAAGTTTAAGAATCTAAGAGCTAAGCTTCAAGCAAAGGGAACGAAATCTGCCCATCGTCGCTTGAAAAAAATTGGACAACGAGAGAACCGCTGGATGACCACTATCAATCATCAGTTATCCAAGACACTCGTTCATCAATTTGGCTCTAACGCGCTCTTCGTGCTTGAGGACCTAACGAACGTTCGAAATTCAACCGAGAAATCACCTAAAGCTAACCGCTATGAACGGGTGTCTTGGGCGTTCTTCCAATTAGAACAATTTTTGACCTATAAAGCTCAAATGATGGGTAGTGCAGTGGTTAAGGTCGCGCCCGACTACACCAGTCAACGCTGCCCTAAATGTACGCTCATTCGAAAAGAAAATCGCGACCATTATACCCATGAGTATCAGTGTTCCCGTTGCCACTATCGGTCAAACGATGACCGTATCGGAGCGATGAATATCCAATGGTTAGGGCAACAGTATCAAGCTGGTGTCAAACGTCCAAAATTAACAGTGGCCGGGTAGACCTGGCCACTAAATGGGTGTCTGTCAATCACCCAATGATGTAACCACAATTAGGTAGGAGGGCTGAGCCCGTTTGGACTACGGCACTGGCAACAGTGCGTGAGTTACAAACCACGTTCTTTAGAGCGTGGTAGTTGACGGAATAAGTGAAACCAAACGATAGGAAAGTAACACAATTAGTAACAAACGTGGGCAAAGCGGTGGTCATCGAATTAGGGTGGTCGCCGCTTTTGATAAAAAAGGACCGTCTCGTCATCAGCTGACGAGACGGTCCTTTATTTCTAGAGTAACGACATCGCGTTGTTGAGAAAGTGCAACGCAATATTGAAGCGAATATCACGGAAGTGCAGGTAGGTGGCCCCTAGAATCCAGCCCAGGGCCGAGTACATTAGCAGAGTTGGTGAGATGCTGCCCACGTGCATGGCGCCGAAAATCAGGCCGGAAACGAAAACGCCCAGCAAGTTCATCCAACGTCTATTGCTCCGGAAGAAGTAGTTCAGGAAGATGCCGCGGAAGATGAGTTCCTCGATAACCGGAGCGAAGCAGATGGAGTAGGCTAGGTTCCAGAACGGTAAACGCATGACTTGCTGATTCAACGCTGTTTGATTAGCCGGACTACTCAGGACGTGAATCGAAATCAACCACGACCAGGTGTACTGGACGGCCAGCATCAGGATAAAAAACGCAATCAGCTGAAAGATGTGCTCGACCGTAAACGGCGTTCGTCCGATGTGGCGGGGATTATTCAAGCTGAGTTGTTTCTGGTAGCGCCAGGTGATGAACGCCAGCAGGAAGGCCGAATAAATTAGCGTGATGCCAATCAGTCGGTTGACCAGCGCGGGATGCGTTGCGGCCGCATCGGTCGCGACGGTCAGGATGGTGGTGTCGACCAGGTAAATAAAGATGAAGCCAATCCACATGGCGCTGCGCTTGAACCAGTCGAACAGCGCGTAAAGACCCGTAGGATTTTTCAATTTAATTGGCCTCCTCAGGTTACTTGTCGTATTTCCCGATTTCAATCAGATTTTCGTCCGGGTCGCGGACGTACACGGAGGTCATGGGACCCTGTGCTCCCGTCTTGGGGAGTGGACCGTCGACGATTTCAACGGCGTAGTTGGTCAGGTGGGACAGGATGTTGGCCAACGGGTCAGTCGCGATGATGGCGAAGTCGGCGCCACCAACCGTGGGATGCTTAGCGATGGGCAGGTGCGGGTCGTCAGTCACTTGGAAGTTGATCTTTTGTTTGCCAATCTTAACGCCGCGCCGGCCGTCGTCGAATTCAACGATGGGCAGGTCAAAGACCTCGTGGTACCAGCGGACGGACCGCTCGATGTCACTAACGGTCAGGGTAATGTGGTCAATGTCGCGAATATTCATAAAATTGTCAGTCCTTAGCAAAGTAAATTTTACCCATTATAGCATAGTTGACCACGTCCCCCTAAGCGGTGTGGTTGACGGGGCGCGGCTTTTCGTGTTAAGTTATGTGATAAACTCTAATGTCAGTAAGCCTTGACAGTGTCGGGGCTTTTTTGTGCGAACGCATAGGAGCGCACGAGAAGAGAAAGGAAGGATTTTAAAGTGCCATTACTAGAAGTTGAAGACCTGAGCATGAGCTTTGCTGATAAGAAGCTCTACGATGACGCCAGTTTTCAACTCAATAAGGGTGAACACATGGGCGTCGTGGGTCAAAACGGTGTCGGTAAGTCAACCCTGATCAAAATCATTACGGGCCAGGAGCTCCCAGTTACCGGGGACATCAAGTGGCAGAAGAAGGCCCGGGTCGGCTACTTAGACCAATACGCGGATATTCCCGAAGGTATGCAACTGATTGACTTTTTGCACACCGCCTACGCTGACCTGTACGCCATGAACGACCAGATGACGCAGCTCTACACGGACTACGCCGAGAACTTAGACGACAAGCTCCTAGAACGGGCCGGTCGGTTACAAGAACAGCTCGACGCTCGAAATTTCTATAATATCGAAACGGAGATCGAACGGGTCATCTCCGGGTTAGGCCTGGACGACATCGGCCGCGACCATGAGGTGGCGAAGATGTCTGGGGGCCAACGGTCCAAGATTATCCTGGCCAAGCTGTTGCTGGAAAATCCCGACGTGATTCTGTTGGACGAACCCACGAACTACTTGGACGTGGCCCACATTGCTTGGCTGGAGGATTACCTCAATAACTTTGAGGGTGCCGCCATCATCGTGTCCCATGATTACGATTTCCTGCAAAACGTGACCAACTGTATCATTAACGTGGCGTTTGGCCGCATAACCAAGTACCGGGGTAGCTTCAAGCAGGCCATGCGCCAACGGGCTGAGAAGGAAAAGGCCCAGCAGCGTGAGTTCGACAAACAACAAGTGGTTATTGAGAAGGCTGAGCGGTTCATCCGTAAGAACAAGGCCGGGTCGAAGTCGACCATGGCCAAGTCGCGGGAGAAGATGCTTAACCGGATGGACCGGGTCGATCCACCATCGACCAACATTCAGGCCCACTTCGATTTCCCTTACCAGGAGACCGGGTCGCAGAATGCCTTGGTGGTCGATGAACTTTCCGTGGGGTACGAACGCCCACTGTTAAAACCCGTGACGTTCTCCGTGACCACCGATCAAAAGGTCGGTTTGACCGGGTTCAACGGGGTCGGGAAGTCGACGCTGATCAAGTCTATCCTGGGTATCATCAAGGCCAAGGGTGGGGTGGCTAGCTTCTCACCATCCGCCAAGATCAGCTACTTTAGCCAGGACCTGGTCTGGGATAACGACCGGCAGACGCCGCTTCAGATTATCCAAGCCAAGTATGAGAAGTTGCCACAAAAGGCGATTCGGACCAAGCTGTCCAAGTGTGGCCTGGACTCGGCCAACGCCATGAAACCAATCGGTGAACTTTCCGGTGGGGAGCAGACCAAGGTCAAGTTGGCGATGCTGGAGTTTGAGCCGGCGAACTTCCTGATCATGGACGAACCAACCAACCATTTGGACGACGAGACTAAGCAGGCCCTGAAGAACGCCATCGCGAACTTCCCGGGTAACGCGATTATCGTTAGCCATGAGGCCAGTTTTTACACGGGTCTGGTCGATAAAATTTTAAACGTTGAAAAGCTGAGTCTTAAAACTTCTTCAAATTAAAATTACATTTTTATAAAAAGCATTCCCTTTTTCTGAAAATGCGGTTATGGTTTAAGTTGGCGTGAAAAATATCAGGTAAAGGACGGAGCCACAATGAAGCATTTTAGCAAAGTAATTCTGTTGGTTGCGGTAGTTTTACTCGCCGGATTTGGCGTCCATCGCTTGACGCACCAGACCACGGTGCCGAAGTCAGCGACTACCCAGACGGCCAAGAAATCCACCACGACCCAAGCAGAGGCGAAGACCATTAATTGGCGTAAGCCATCTGAATCTAAAGCCTACCCAGACTTGAAGGCCCACCCGAATGCGTGGCTGGACGTGAATACCAGTCGCCAGCGGGTCTACATCAAGGATGGGCAGGAGACGCTGTACACCATGTACTGCTCGACGGGGACTGGGAAGGAAAACGGCACGCCTCACGGGACCTACCACATTCAAGAGGAACGGGGAAAGTTCTTCTATAACCAGAATTCCGGCGAAGGGGCCCGTTACTGGGTCTCCTGGAAGGATCACGGCATCTACCTCTTCCATAGTGTGCCGACCGACGAGAACGGTCACTACATTAAGAGCGAGGCCGAGGAACTGGGCAAATCGGCCGCTTCACACGGCTGCATCCGCCTATCCGTGGCCGATGCCAAGTGGGTCTACGAGACGGTTCCTTATGGGATGAAAGTCGTTATTCACAGTTAAATTAAGCGTTAGTAAGGGTCCGGGACAATTATGTCTCGGGCCCTTTTATATGAAACAAACATTATTTTGGGTGCACTAAAACAACGCACTCGAAATTGCGAAAAAAAGCTGGTATCATTAAGGTACTAGCTAGTATTAAGATTGGTGGGCCAGCGTAATGCCTTTGCGTTGGTC
>DXGJ01000047.1 GCA_019113985.1 Candidatus Levilactobacillus faecigallinarum | reverse complement strand
TAATTGATCCCTTATGTAGCTTTCGGGTCCCAACATACCGATTGTTAGCTTCACAATCGCCATACTTCAGCTTGTAAACTCTAGTCGTTTTTAATACCCGAACCTTATATTTATTACTGTTTGCATATTTTTCTCGCCAGGCCTGTGCATTTGCTGTGACTCCCGGTATCAACCCCCACAACGTACTAAATAACATAACCGATAAAATCAATCTCTTTCTTTTCATAGCATTCATCCCCTTAATAATTTTGAACACACGTAATTATATCATTAAAACAGCAGTTTATTCATCACCCTCGATAAGCACACAACTTACAACCGTGGGAAGAATGTGGGAAAATACGAAAAAAAGCCTGGTTCCCGATGGCAAGTTACCACCCAGAACCAGGCTAAAACGTTGATATAACGGTATTCTTTATTTAGTTTCGTCTTCGTCAGTCTTCAAAACTGCCATGAACGCCTCTTGTGGGATATCCACCTTACCGACAGCCTTCATGCGCTTTTTCCCAACTTTTTGTTTCTCCAACAGCTTCATCCGGCGAGTCCGGTCACCCCCGTACAGGTGGGCCGTCACGTCCTTCCGGTAAGCCTTGATAGTGGTCCGGGCAATCACCTTGGCGCCGATGGCTGCCTGAACCGGGATTTCGAAGTTCTGACGCGGAATGATTCCCTTCAGCCGCGATGCAATTTCGCGTCCTCGTTGGGCCGCGAAGGTTCGGTGCGCGATAAAGCTCAACGCATCGACCTTGTCCCCGTTCAGCAGAATATCGATCTTAACCAGGTCACTTTCCTGGTACCCGCTCCGCTCGTAGTCCAATGAGGCGTAGCCCCGGGTACTGGACTTCAACTTATCGAAGAAATCAAAGATGATTTCGGACAGCGGCATGTTGTAAATGATGTTGACCCGGTAATCGTCCAGGTATTCCATGGTCAAGAATTGCCCCCGCCGGTGCTGGCAGAGTTCCATGACCGCACCCACGTAGTCGTTCGGGGCCATGATGGTCGCCTTCACGATGGGTTCCTCGATACGCTTGATGGCAGAGGCTTCCGGCATCTCGGCCGGGTTCTCGACTTCCTTCATGGTACCATCGGTCAAGTACGCGTGATAGGTAACCGATGGGGCCGTGGTGATCAAGTCCAGGTCGAACTCCCGCTCGAGCCGTTCCTGAATCACGTCCATGTGCAGCATCCCCAAGAACCCACAACGGAACCCGAAGCCCAACGCCTGTGACGATTCTGGTTCGAATTCCAGCGCCGCATCGTTTAACTTCAGTTTCTCCAGGGCTTCCCGTAAATCGGTCAGCTTGGCGTTGTCCGTCGGGTAAAGCCCGGCGTAGACCATCGGACTCATTTCCCGGTAACCCGGCAAGGCCTTGGCTGCAGGGGCGGCTGCGTTGGTCACGGTATCCCCGACTCGGGTCTCGGTGATGTCCTTGATGCTGGCGGTAATGTAGCCCACGTCACCGGCAATCAGCTCATCACGGCTGATGGGTTTAGGGGAGTTGACCCCAACTTCGGTGACTTCGTACTCACTCCCACTGTTCATCAAGCGAATCTTGTCGCCTGGTTGGACCGTACCCTCGAAGATACGGACACTCAGGACCACCCCACGGTAATCGTCGTAGACCGAATCGAAGACCAGGGCCTTCAACGGCGCATCCAAATCACCATCCGGTGCCGGAACCTTGTGGACGATTTGCTCGAGGAGTTCGCTGATACCGATACCCTGCTTGGCACTAGCCAGCACGGCGTCGGAGGCGTCCAGCCCGATCACATCTTCAATCTCCTGCTTGACCTTGTCCGGGTCGGCTGCTGGCAGGTCAATCTTATTGATGACCGGCACGATTTCCAAGTCGTCGTCAAGCGCCAGGTAAACGTTGGCTAACGTCTGGGCTTCGACGCCTTGGGCCGCATCGACCACCAGGATGGCCCCTTCACAGGCGGCCAGGCTCCGGGAAACTTCATACGAGAAGTCCACGTGACCCGGGGTATCGATCAGGTGAAACTCGTAGTCGTGCCCGTCCTTAGCGTGGTAGGTCAGTTCCACTGCGTTCAACTTAATCGTGATGCCCCGTTCTCGTTCCAGATCCATGTTGTCCAACACTTGATCCTGCATATCGCGCTTGGAAATCGTATCCGTCATTTCCAGAATACGGTCGGCCAGCGTCGACTTTCCGTGGTCAATATGGGCCACAATGGAAAAGTTACGAATATATTTTTGATGTTGCTTTAATTTTTCCAGATCCATGTTGAATTCCTACTTTCCTAAGTACCATGTCCCAACAATTATACCAACCATCGCTACCAAGTACAAACCACAATCACCGGACGCAAAAAGCGCCCGACATCTCGTCGAACGCTTCCGCTGATTACTTGGTGCTCTCCGCATACTGTGACAAGTCGGACGGATCCAACTGTTGCCACCGTTGTGAATAGAACTTATCGTTAGTCTTGTATTTAGGTGCGGCCTGTTGCTGGGTCAAGAATGGCTTGACCTGTTTGTCGACCGCAAGCCAACCGCGCCAACCCAAGTGAATCGTGTCGGTCATGAAGTACGGCACGTTGCCATCGTTGCTCAGGTCACAAATGTTATTAAACCCTTGTGACTGGAGCTGATAACGAATCTTCCGGTCGAACTGCTTTAGCATGCTGCGTGACAGCCCGGTGTACTTCACCCACTGATCGTTGACCGGTGGAATGATGAACAACACGTTGGTATTGAGGCGGGCGAACTGATCCAGCACCAGCTGAAAGTCCGCAAATTCTGGTGACTTGGTGTAACTCAGATTCTTTTGGAAGTTCTTCAACTTCCCAGTCTTCAGCTCTTGCTTCAGACCCTGGTTATAAAACTTGTCGCTGATCCGGAACCGGTTATTCCCCGTTTGTTCCCGACCTAAGCGGCCCCCGAGTTCATCCAGTGCCGAGTAGGAATACTGAGTGGGTAACTGCTTGGCTTGCTTGTTCACTCGGTTCAAGTTTTGCGATGGCAGGTTGATGCCGGAGAAGAATTGATCCTCCTGAGTCAGCATGTTCATCTTCGTCTTCAAGTAAAAGCGTTGGTAATCGGTCAACGGCTTATTAGCCGCGACCCGTTGCAACGCCGCATAAATGAAGTGGTCAGACTGCGCCACTGGCATCTGGAGCAGGCGCTTCGCCGCGTACTGGTCAATCGCGTCATGACGGTAATGGGATAACCATTCCGTGGTCTGCAATTGGGAGTAGTAGAAGGCAAAGGCGTCCTTCCGGGTCCCATCCTTGACGAACCATTGGGGCGAAATCACGAAGACCGCCTTCTTATTCCGCAACCCGCTTTGCATATTCTGCATCACAAAGAATTGGGTCAAAGACTGCGTCCCCCGTGCACCCAGGAGAAATGGCCGGTAGCTCCGGTTGTATTTCTCAGCCAGGACTGACGGATGTAACGGGTCAATTCGAGACCATTCGGAAGAGCCGAAGAAAGGAACATAATCATCCTTCAAGGCCGCTTCTTTGATGCGCTTCCCCTTTAAAACGTTGGGTGATAACGAAACGGCAGCTTGTCGTTCTTCATCCGCGCTAACGTGCTTAAAGCCAAAGGTGACCGGTGAAACCAGCACCGCAAGAACCAGGACGGCCGCGAGAATTAACGGACCAAAGATCCGTAGAAGTCGCTTTGCCATTGGCTAAGCCAGGCTTTCGACTTTCGCAATGATTTTGTTGGGCGTGTCCCACTCTGACCGCTCAAATTCAGAAACCGGCACGTTGATGCCCAGTTGTCCTTGTAATTGTAATAAGAGTTGAACGGAACCCATTGAGTCCAACAGACCACTATCAAATAAGTTGTCGTCCATTGCGCCACTAACATCGTTCCCCGTTAAGTCAGATAAAATTGATAATACCGTTTCTTTTACATCCATGTTAATTTCCCCCTAAATGAAATTACTCCATTGTGTTTTTTATAAATTTGTAAACCATAATTTATCCAGCAGGCCTGAAAAAATCAGGAAGCTGAAGCAAACCAAGTTGGCGGTCAAGAAGATGGCGAACCCTTGCGTGAACTTGTTGTGCGGAACACTATCACGGTGCTTCTTCTTGTAGCGCAACCAGGCATCGTTGATGACCAACGCACACCCATGGAACAGGCCGTAAGTGATGTAGTACCAGGTCACCCCGTGCCAGAATCCCATGACCAACATGTTGATAATGTAAGTCACGTTGGCGGTCGTGGTCGGACTCTTGAACAGCCGGTGCTTCATGAACCAGAAGACCAATCGCATGTAGATGAAGTCCCGGAACCAGAAGGACAAGGTAATGTGCCACCGGTTCCAGAAGTCCTTGATGTTTGGTGAACGCCAGGGTTGCTTAAAGTTCATCGGCGTTTCGATCCCCATCAAGTAGGAGACCCCGACGGCGAATAAACTGTAACCGGCAAAGTCAAAGAACAAGTCGGCACTGTAGGCGTACATGTACCCCAGAACGGGCCAGGACAGATCCATAAACCCACCCCGAGCATGCATGGCCATAAGCTGCAACTTCGGCATCAACATGGTCCCGAAGTAGTAGGCCAAGATGAACTTGTACAGGAACCCGATAAAGATGTACCGGACCCCCTTTTGAATCATGCCCAGGTACTTCTCCCGGTCAGGAACCGACCGGTAATCCTTCTCGAACCGGCGATACCGGTCGATGGGCCCCGACGAAATTGTCGGGAAGAAGAGCATGAATTGCAGGAACGTCATGACGTTGTAGTTCTTTAACGTGCCATCCCGGGTCTCCATAATCGTTTGCACTGCCCGGAACGTCAGATAACTGATTCCCAGGAAGCCAATTAGGGACGACTGACCGTTCTCCACGGCCGGTGTCACCTTTACGATGGTCAACGGAATGATGGCAAGAATCACCGTCAGGTAAAAGATGGGCCCAGAATTTTTCTGCTTCCGATAAACCGCATACCCCCAGGACAACGCCACTTCGTACAGGACGTAGATAATCAAGGCTATCCCTTGCGTCCACTTCGGACCCCCGAAGGTCAGAAACAAGAAGAAGATTGAAATCAACGTTTCGTACAGCCGTGACCGTTTACCGTACAGCAGCCCAATCATGAGCGGGACCAGGGCAACCCCTAGTAAGGCGAAGTAGGTGGGGTTCCCATATGGTTCGAATGACAGCATTACGCGTTGACCTCGGCAATGATAGATTTAATATCAACCTTGCCGTTGGGGGTCATCGGTAAGCTTTCCTTGTAGACAAACCGCTGTGGAATCATGTATTCCATCATGTCGCCACCCTGTAAGTTATCCTTAATCGCCTTGGTTAAGTCTAACTCGCTGAGGTCCGTCGTCTCCGGCACGACCCAAGCAATCAGTTGGCTGACCTTGTGGTTCCGGTCGTAACGGGGAACCGCCACACCCGCTTGGATGTGATCTTCCTGGGATAGGTAGTGGTTCACCTCTTCCAGTTCGATCCGGTACCCGTGAAGCTTGATTTGGAAGTCGGTCCGACCGCGGTACATAATCAGACCGTTGTCCAGCTGAACACCCAGGTCACCCGAGCGGTAAACCGTCCGGCCATTCCAGGTAATAAATGCCTTAGCGGTTTTATCCGGGTTATGCAGGTAGCCCTTGGACATCGATGGCCCACAAATCAAAATCTCACCCTCGGTCCCAGCCGGAACTTCGTTGAGTTGGTCGTCGACCACCGTCATCGTGGTATCATCCTTGGCGTACCCAATCGGTAACCGCGGGTAATCCGCTAAGAGTTGGTCGGTAATCTCCACCTGCGTCACAGCAACGGTGGTTTCCGTTGGCCCGTAGGTGTTAAAAATCTTAGCTTCTGGGAACCGACTGTGCAACGTTTGCGCCGTTCCGTGGGTCAACTCTTCCCCACAGAAGAGGAAGCGACTCAGGTTCGGGTAGTGCGCAGCATCAAATGTCGGTTCCAGTAAGCAGATATCAATAAAGGATGGCGTTGAGACCCAGACGTTTAAGTCCATGGTCGGTAAGGTCTCAAACAACGCCTTAAAGTTGTCCGTGACCTTTTTTGGTAAGGCCACCAGCGTCCCACCACTCGCTAAGGTTGGTCCCCAGTCCATGACGGACAGGTCAAACGAGTATGGCGCTTGGGACAACGTTCGGGGTTGTGCTGGTAGGTCAAAATCATCACTCAACATCCAGTTAACGTAGCTTAACAGGTTGGCGTGTGAGATTTGAACCCCCTTCGGTTTTCCCGTGGTCCCCGACGTGAAGATGATGTAGTAGGTCGCATCTCCACTAACCCCGTGGTCCACCACGTAGTCGACCCGTTGGCTAAAAATCGCTTCAAGGTCGTCCGGTGTGATCACCAGCGTGTCTGGTAACTCAGTTGGTAGCTCCGCCACCGCAATCGCTGCGGCCGGCTTCGCAATGTCGTTGATGGTGGTAATCCGTTCCAACGGTGAATGCGTGTCGATGGGCACGTAGGCGTGTCCGCTCTTCACGATACCTAGGAAGGTCGCCATCATGGTAAACGTCTGGCCCCCGTAAACTAAGATGGGGGCTTCAGCTGGTAGCTTTAACGCATCTAACCGTTCCGCTAAAGCATCCGAATAACGTTTCAATTCTCCGTACGTGTTCGTGCGTCCTAAGTCATCATAGACTAACCGATCAGGATCGGCGACCGCGATTTGGTCAATCGCGGTGATCATGTTTTTAATCACTGTTTATCCCCCCAAAGAATTACCGCTCTCACGGTACTCCGATTAAAACTCATTGTAAATAAATGTCGAACTATTCAGGCCACTATAGCCGTATAGATAAACCAACGCCATTAGTACCGCAAAGTAGAAAACGGTCCAACCGATGAATGCCACCACCGGCTGATGCCAAAACGCCAGCCACTTTGTGCGCATGAGTTTTCACCCCCAAAAATTGTCGACTGATACCATTACAGTCCCCGCAGTCGATGAACGATCAAAGTACAGCTTCGGCGCTCGCAGACGCCCCTTAAAACTGTAGGCAACGGTCGCGTTCTTTCCGGCCATTGCTTATAGTTTGATGTTATCATTGCTAAATCCCGATTACAAACAACACCCCTCAACCTTAAGGCTTTCTTTTCATTTTCTGCGCGACCTTAGTTAATTAAGCGGCCAAAAAAAGGCTACTGAACATGTTCAGTAGCCTTGACTGGTTCATCGAGCCACTATTATCAGTGGTTCTTTGCTTAATTATCGTTGAATTTATCGCGCATCTTATCGAAAAGATTGCCCTTACCGGTACCCGAGACGTTTTCACCACTAGCCTTGGCGAAATCGCGCAAAGCGTCCCGTTGACCCTTGTTCAGGTTCTTTGGTGTCAAAACCTTGACCGTCACGTGCTCGTCACCGTTACCGTTGCCGCGCAGACGTGGGGCCCCCTTACCACGTAAGCGGAAGGTGGTGCCGCCTTGAGTCCCCGCGGGAACCTTCAACTTCACATCACCATGGACCGTCTTGACCGTAATCTCATCCCCCAGCGTTGCTTGAACAAAGGAGATAGGTTGATCAAAGTAGATTTCGGTCCCGTCGCGCCGGAAGTCCTTGCTTGGCGTTACCTGGAAGATGATGAACAGGTCACCGTAGCTACCGCCGTTGTTCCCGGCTTCACCTTGGCCCTGTAACCGCATCTGTTGCCCGTCATCGACCCCGGCAGGAATCGTGACCTCAACTTCATGCCGTTGTTCCTCATGACCAGAGCCACCACAAGTTGGGCACTTTTCCTTGATTTCCTGACCCGTCCCGTGACAGACCGGGCAAGGTTGTTGGCTTTGCATCCGGCCCAATGGCGTGTTGGTAACCGACGTCACGTACCCGGAACCGCCACACCGTGAACAGGTCACGGGTGAAGTTCCCGGCTTGGCGCCGTTACCGCCACAGGTATGACACTCGGCCTCACGGGTATAGGTAATTTTGGTCTTCTTACCAAAGATGGCCTCTTCAAATTTCAGCGTCATCTGGTACTGTAAATCCCGACCAGGTCGCGGCGCGTTCGGGTTGCGTTGTCCGCCACCCCCGCCAAAGAACTGGCTGAAGATGTCGTCGAAACCGCCACCGCCACCACTAAAGCCGCCAAAGCCACCGCCTTGACCGCCACCAAAACCACCGAAGCCGCCTTGAGCCCCGTCAGCTGAACCGTATTGGTCATAGTTCTGTCGCTTCTGCTCGTCGCCTAAAACGTCGTAGGCGTCCTGAACTTCCTTGAATTTCTCCGCGGCGTCGGGCGCCTTGTTGAGGTCCGGATGATACTTCTTCGATAACTTCCGGTAGGCCTTTTTGATTTCGTCTTGACTGGCATCCTTGGCTACCCCAAGAACCCCGTATAAGTCACTTTGCGCCATCGTTTTCCTCCCAATCTAAAAGCTACTAGTTAGAATAGCATACCTCGAAACAAAAAGCCAAAGCCCTGCGGACTCTGACCTTTTGCCCTCACTATTTCAAAGAGAAGCGGTAAGATTACTTGTTATCGTCGTCGTGAACTTCGTGGAAGTCACCGTCGACAGTATCGCCGTCTTTACCACCCTTGTCATCAGTTCCCTGAGCACCCGCAGCACCAGCTTGGCCGGCAGCGCCTTGCGCGTTTTGGGCTTGTTGGTACAGCTTGACAGATAAGTCCTGGATAATCTTGTTCAGGTCATCCTTCTTGGCCTTCATGTCGTCAAGGTTGTTGGCTTCTTGGGCCTTCTTGAGGGCGTCACGTGCATCTTCAGCCTTCTTGATTTCGTCATCCGAAACCTTCCCCTTAACGTCCTTCAAAGTCTTATCGGTCTGGAACAAGAGTTGGTCGACTTCGTTCTTGGTGTCGACTTCTTCCTTACGTTGCTTATCGGCAGCTTCGTTTTCCTTCGCTTCGTTCATCATCTTTTCGATTTCGTCGTCGGACAGGCCGTCGGAACTCTTGATGGTGATCTTTTGCTCCTTGTTGGTCCCCATGTCCTTCGCAGAAACGTTAACGATACCGTTCTTATCGATATCAAACGTCACTTGGATTTGAGGAACCCCACGAGGGGCTGCTGGAATGTCAGTCAGTTGGAAGTTACCCAACGTCTTGTTGTCAGCAGCCATTGGCCGTTCACCTTGTAAGACGTGGATATCAACGGCTGGTTGGTTATCAGCAGCCGTTGAGAAGACTTGCGACTTACTGGTTGGAATCGTGGTGTTACGGTCGATCAGCTTG
>DXGJ01000046.1 GCA_019113985.1 Candidatus Levilactobacillus faecigallinarum | reverse complement strand
CCCACTGGAACACCACTGTTAGTGAAATCACGGACAACGGCTCGCAGAATCATCATCTGTCTTTCTGACAGCATCACAATCACCCCTTTTTTAGCACTCAAAGTTATTAAGTGCTAAGACACATATATAATGTAGCAAAACCCGGTTTTTAAGTCAAGAATTCTGGCAAGAAATTTAGCAATCTCTGGGGGTAAGTGCTAAAAAAAGTTTTGTCAAGGTCCCGTTACCAAGTTTCTCGGGCCTTTTTTTCGCACCAGTCCCTTTGTTGCCCCTTAACCGAAGCTAACTTACCCCAATTCCGACGGAAAAGCCATTATTTACGCAACCTAGTCTTAACTGGACGCAAAAATAACGGCCACCACCAAGCGGTAGTCGCCGTTACATCTTTAACCTGTTTATTCCTGTGCCGCGAGTTGCGTAAAGTAGGTCCGGGTCGCCGTCTCATCCCGTTGCAATTGCTGCACCAGTTCATCCGCGCCGGCAAACTTCACCTCGCCACGTAACCGGTGATGCCACTCGACCTCCACGGGTTCGCCGTAGAGGTTGCCATGGTAATCCAACAGATTCATCTCGACCGTGATTGGTCGACCGTCCCCAAAGGTCACGTTGCGACCGACGGAAACCATCCCCGGGTACCAGATGGCACCGACCTTGAGTCGGGCCGTATAGATACCAATGCCCGGCACCCATTCATTCTGGGGGGCCAAGACGTTGGCCGTCGGGTAACCGATGGTTCGCCCCCGAGCCTCACCATGAACCACCAGTCCCGTGGTCCGGTAAGCATAGCCCAGCAGGTCATTGACGACATCAATGTTACCCGCCTTCATTTCCTGCCGAATGCGCGTGGAACTGATCTTAGCCTGCGTGGCGGTCTCCTCGGGGACCGTCACAACTTTGAACCGCCGCCGGGCATATTCCGGTAGCCGATCCATGGTCGCCACGTCCTTGGGACCATAAGTGTGGTCAAAGCCCGCGACCGCCGTGGTGGTGTGGAAGGCCACCAGGTAATGATCCACGAACTCCTGGGGCGTCTGGGACGCAAAATCACCGGTGTAGTTGACCAGGAAGACCCGGTCGACACCCAGCCGTTCCAAATGCTGGAGCTTACGGGACGTGGTGCTCAGGTACTTCTGGTCATCCGCCGTTAACGCCCGGTAAACCAGGGCCGGGTGATGATCATAGGTCAGGACGGCAAGCTTCACGCCCTGAGCACGGGCCAAGGCCTTGGCCTGCTTGATGACCGCCTGGTGTCCGCGATGCACGCCATCGAAAAAACCCATGGCCAAGACGACCGGGTCGTTGGGAATCTGACGTGTATCTAACGGATGGTGTATTCGAATAACTTCCATACCGACTTCTCTCCTTGCTTTAGTTTACCGTAAACATCTTTAGGGGTTTATAGGCCTGCTTCTCCGCCGACCACTGGTACAGACACTTGGTCTCCCCAGCATAGGTCAGGGCGACTTCCGGGGCCGTGCTCCCGGCCAACTCTTCGACCGTCAGGAACACTCCGTTCTTAACCAAGCCCCAGAGCTTCTCCGACAACGCAATGTGCGGATAATCCTGAAGTGCGTAGTCGATAGGCCGTAAAACGGTGGTCAAGGTGTCGGCCGCCTGAGCCGCCGCCACATCTTCTAGGGTTACTGACTGATCAAGTGTAAACCCACCGCTCTTCAACCGGGTCAGCGACGCCATCACGGCAGGCACGCCCAGCGCACGCCCCAAGTCGACCGCTAGGGTTCGCACGTAGGTCCCCTTGGAACAGCCAATCTCAAAGGCGATGGTCTGAGTCCCCGCCTGAGCATCAAAGGTCCCGGCTCCGGTCAGGTCGAAATGGTCGACCGTGATGGTCCGCGTCGGTCGCTCAACAGTTTCACCGGCCCGGGCGTATTCGTAAAGTTTGCGGCCGTGGACCTTGACCGCGGAGAACATGGGCGGCGTCTGCTGGATGGTCCCCGTTAGCTGCTGGGCGGCCGCAGCCACCTCGGCTGCACTGAAGGGCGTGGCCAACCGTTGACGGGCCACTTCCTCGCCATCGAGATCTTCCGTGGTCGTGGCGAACCCTAGCGTGACCGTACCCTGGTAGACCTTGCCGGAGGCCATCAGGTACGGAACCACCTTAGTTGCCGGACCAATACAGATGGGTAACACACCATCGACACTGGGGTCGAGGGTACCGCTATGGCCCACCTTCTTGGTGTGGAGAATGTGGCGGAGCTTCGCGACACAATCAAAACTGGTCATGCCGCGGGGTTTATACAGGGGGATAATTCCGTTCATTTTTAGATTCCTCCAGTTATGAAAAAGGACGCAGACCCATCACGGGTCAGCGTCCTTAACCTCTCAACTACCGTTCCTGGTGGTGGAGATCATTTAACAGTTCATCGATCCGGCTACCGTATTGTACGGACTTGTCCTGTTCAAAAACCAGTTCAGGGGTCTTGTAGATACTCAACCGCGAACCCAATTCTGAACGAATCAGTCCCGTTGCCTTCTTCAAGCCATCCGCCGTCTTCTCAGCTGAAGATGCCTTGTCAGACAGAATACTGTAGTAAATCGTGGCTTCTTGTAAGTCACCGGTAACTTGTACACCCGTAACGGTAACGCCTTCGACGCGGGGATCGCGGACCCGCTTTAACAGGATGTCCGTCACCTCACGTTGGATCTCTTGTTCTAAGCGACCAACTCGATATTGTGCCATTTTACGTTGTGCCTCCGTCCTTTATTTAACAGGAACTTCCTTCATGACGTATGCTTCGATCACGTCATCGACCTTGACGTCGTTATAGTTTTCAATCGTTAACCCAAGTTCAAAGCCTTGCTTAACTTCCTTAACGTCGTCCTTGAACCGCTTCAAGCTGCCCAGCTTACCTTCGTAGATGACCACGCCATCCCGAATCAAGCGAACATCAGCGTCCGAGGTCACCTTACCGTCTGTGACCATCCCACCAACAATGGTGCCGACCTTCGAAGCATGGTAAATTTCCCGTACTTCAACTTGACCAATCACTTGTTCTTCGTAGGTTGGTTCCAGCATCCCCTTCATCGCCGCTTCGATTTCATCGATGGCGTTGTAGATGACGTTGTGCAGACGGATGTCGACCTTGTCGCTATCGGCCTGTGAACGGGCCTGTGGCGTTGGTCGAACGTTGAACCCAATGATGATGGCGTTTGACGCTTCGGCCAAGGTCACATCACTTTCGTTAATGGCCCCAACGGCGGAGTGAATAATGTTGACCCGCACGCCGGAAACATCGATCTTGTTCAAGCTACCAACCAAGGCCTCAACGGACCCTTGAACGTCCGCCTTGATGATCACGTCAACTTCCTTCATTTCGCCTTCCTTAAGGGAGTCGAACAGGTTGTCCAACGTGACGTGGCTGGTGTTCTGGCGTTCCTTGACCAAGGCATCCTTGGCCCGTTCTTCACCAGCAGCCCGCGCCGTCTTTTCGTCGTCAAAGACCACGAACCGGTCCCCGGCTTCGGGAACGTCGTTTAACCCCGTGATTTCAACTGGCGTTGATGGCACGGCGGCCTTAATGTTTGATCCCCGTTCGTTGGTCATGGTCCGTACGCGACCAAAGGTGTTCCCAACAACGATTGGGTCTCCCACGTGTAAGGTCCCTTGTTGAACCAGTAACGTCGCAACGGAACCCTTACCTTGGTCCAACCGGGCTTCGATAACGGAACCAACCCCGTTTTGGTCTGGGTTAGCCTTTAATTCCATCACTTCGGACTGCAGCAAAATCATGTCGAGCAGTTCGTCGATGTTCTTCCCAAACTTCGCTGAGATGTTCACGAAGATGGTCTCGCCACCCCAGTCTTCTGGAATCAATTCGTATTCCGTCAATTGTTCCATGACGTGGTTCGGGTTAGCACCTGGCTTATCAATCTTGTTGACCGCGACGATGATTGGCGTACCAGCCGCCTTGGCATGGTGAATGGCTTCAATCGTTTGTGGCATCACACCGTCATCAGCCGCAACGACCAAGATGGTAATATCCGTGATTTCTGCCCCACGGGCCCGCATTTCGGTAAAGGCCGCATGTCCTGGCGTATCCAAGAAGGTAATCAGCTTGTCATTGTAATGGACTTGGTACGCCCCAATAGCCTGTGTGATCCCCCCCGCTTCTCCCGCCGTAATGTGGGAGTGCCGTAAGTGGTCCAGTAACGTGGTCTTACCATGGTCAACGTGTCCCATGATGGTCACGACTGGCGCCCGGGTAACTTGGTGCTTGGTGTTGGCCATTTCTTCGTCAAAGGCCTTGTCGATGTCGGAAACGTCGACCTGAACCTTTTCCTGGGCCTTGATACCATAATCATCGGCCAGAACTTCAATCGTATCCTTATCTAAGGATTGGTTCTGGTTGACCATCACGCCCAACATGAAGAGCTTCTTCACGATTTCGGCGGATGAACGGTGTAATAACTTCGCCAGGTCTTGGGCGTTCATGCCGTCCGCATAAAGCAGAACTTCTGGTAAAGCTTTATTCTTCCGTTCTGGTGCGCCCTTGTGCTGGTTCGTGTCTTTAATCCGTTGATTCTTCTTGTAACGGTTGTTGTTATTATTGTTTCGACGCCGGTTATTGCGGTTGTTGCGGTTATTCCGCCCACCGCGGCTGTTGCCGTTGCTACTGCCCCGACGGCCGTTGTTATTATTTGTATTATTATTCAAGCTTCCACCAAATCTGCCGGTGCCGGAGTTATGCGTCCCATGTTGCGTTCCGGTCTGGCCATTATTTTTTTTGTTCTGGGTCGTGCTCCGCTGCGTGGTTGGCTGGCTAGATGCCGGCTTCGACGCTGGTTTCGGTTGCGTATTCTGCGTCCGGTTGGTCGACCGGGCCGCTGGCTTCTGTGCGGAATGACCGCCACGAGCTGTGGTGGTCTGGGACTGACTGGACGTCGACTTCCCGGTTGCCCGGGCTGCCGGCTTGGCCGCTGGTTTAAAGGCGGCCCGTAATTGACGTTCTTCGTTCTCGCCGAGCGTTGACATATGATTCTTTACCGGGAAGCCCTTTTCTTCGGCCTTCGCGATAAGTTGTTTACTGGAGACGTTAATTTCCTTAGCAAGTTCGTAAATTCGCTTTTTCCCCATATCTTCACTCTCCTTAAATAACATCGATCACGAGAACGTCAGTGGTTAATCAGCAAGTAATTGTTGTAATTTCCGGACGAATCCCGGATCGGTGATGGCAATGACCGTGCGCGACGACCCAATGGCCGTGCTCAACTGGTCCTTCGTAAACGATTCATCTAACGCGACACCATAACTCGTGGTCTTGTCGCGAAATTGTTTTTGGCTGCTGGCACCCGCGTCACTGGCCATTAGGACCAGCTTCGCCGATTGATCACGGACAGCCGCTAAAACAAAGGATTCTCCGGTGACGAGTTTCCCCGCCCGCCGAACGAGTCCCAAAAGTTGTAAGGCGCGCTGCGAATTAGTCATGGTCGAATAATTCCCGCCGTGCCTGCTGGTGATCCACGTAGGCAATCAAGTCATCGTAGAACTGATCATCGAGCTTCACGCCAAAGACGTGGTCGAAGGTCCGTTCCTTCTTGGCCCGTTGGGCAACGGCCACGTCCAGGGAAATGTAAGCTCCTCGGCCGGACTGCTTCCCAGTGGGGTCAACGCTGACCTCTTGTTCCTGGTTCCGGACGACCCGGACCAGTTGTTTCTTGGGTGCCATTTCTCCCGTTACGATATCCTTACGCATCGGGATCTTTCGTTGTTTCATGGCTCGAAAACCCTCCTTTGGCGACGCCTTATTCGGCCGACTGATCCGTGTCTGGCGTGTCAGCAGGTGTTGCTGCATCCGTCACGTCTTCAGGGGTCGGTGCGTCGGTTTGGGCCGCATCCACTTCATCAGCAGGTGCGTCAGTGGCTGGCGTCTCGGACGTTTCCGGGGTGTCAGTCTCATCAGTAACTGGTGCGACTGACGCCTCATCAACGGCTGATTCGTCATCCGTAGCGGCCTGGTCAGCTTCCATTATAGCAGATGCTTCGGATTCTGATTTAATATCAATCTTATAACCAGTCAACTTAGCGGCTAATCGTGCGTTCTGACCGCGCTTACCAATCGCTAATGACAATTGGTAATCTGGGACGACCACTTCACAAGCCCGTTCGTTGTTCGGGTCAAAGATAACGTCCAAGACCTCGGCCGGGTTCAACGCGTTGGCGATAAACTTAGCTTCGTCATCGGTCCATTCAACGATGTCCATGTTTTCGCCACCCAATTCGTTCACGATGGTCTGGACCCGTTGTCCCCGGGGACCAACACTGGTTCCCACGGGATCGATATCAGGGTTATTCGAACGAACCGCAACCTTGGCCCGGTCGCCGGCTTCCCGGGCAATCGCCATGATTTCGACCGTCCCGTCGTAAATTTCGGGAACTTCTTGTTCGAACAGGCGTTTCAAGAGGTCGGCAGCCGTCCGGCTAACGAAGACTTGGGGCCCCTTGGTGGCGTTCTCCACCCGGGTCACGTAGACCTTGATGCGGTCATGGATCCGGTAGGTCTCGTTTGGCATCTGGTCCTGACGACCCATGACAGCTTCGACCTTCCCCAGGCTCACGTAAACGAACCGGGAATCTTGACGTTCAACCTCACCGGTCACAATTTCATTCTCGTACTGGCTATATTGATCGTAGATGATGTTCCGTTCGGCTTCCCGAACCCGTTGCATAATAACCTGCTTGGCCGTTTGTGCGGCGATGCGGCCAAAGTTCTTTGGCGTGACTTCGAACTTGATGTCGTCGCCGATTTCGTAACCCTTGTTGACGGCCAAAGCATCGTCCAGGCTAACTTCCAACCGAGAGTCGTAGACTTGGTCAACGACCTTCTTCACGGCAAATACGTGAATGTCACCCTTTCGTTGGTCAAAAGTGACCTCAACGTTTTGGGCCTGGTCATAGTTACGCTTGTAAGCCGACACTAAGGCGGCTTCTAAGGCTTCGATGACGACTTCTTTTTTGATGCCCTTTTCGGTCTCGAGGACGTCCAAGGCACCCAGTAATTCTTTACTCATGTTGTCTTTCGCTCCTTAACTGTTAGAACTTAATGGCTAACCGCGCTTGCGCGATGCCCTGACGGGGAATCGTTAACGTTTTGATGCGGCCCTTTAAGTTGACCTTCAAGTCCAACGAATCGTCGGTCAGGGTCATCAGCGTGCCTTCGTATACCTTGCTGGCACCAATCTTTTGGTAGAGGGACACGTGAATGTACTCACCCACGGCATTCTCGAAGTCTTCCGGCTTCTTTAATGGCCGTTCAGCACCCGGCGAGGAGACCTCCAGGAAGTACGCTTGGGGAATTGGATCCGGGTCAAGCGTATCTAACTTTTCTGACAATTCATCACTCACTATCACACATTCTTCAATGGTGATGCCCCCTGGCTTATCAATGTAAACCCGGAGATACCAACTTTTACCTTCTTTGACAAACTCCACATCGACTAGTTCGAACTGGTGATGGGCGACGATAGGTTGTACTAGCTCTGTCACGGTCTCGACGACTGTACTCAAATAAATTCCGCCTCCTATATTTCTCCATTAAAAAGAGTGAGCATAAACTGCTCACTCATTTAAAAAACGAGTTTAACTACATTCTTAACTTTACTACAAAGGCCCCGGAATTGCAACCATTCCGGCGTTACTCGCAAGTTGCTAAGAGTAAGATGAATCCGAAAATCGTCATGAACTCAAACACCAAAAAGTTTAGTTGACTCAGCTCCATTCGCCGTAGACCAACGACCTTGATCACCGTTAGGATAAACGCAACCACAAAGTACGTGATCACGAGTACGAGGAACGGCGTGTCAGAGACACTGGTCAGTAAGCCAAACAAAACATACCCCAATACAATCAAACAATAGCCTGCGAAGAAGAGCCAGCCATCTGGTAATCGGGTAAATTGCCGTAACATGGTGAACACCCGCTTTCTTGAATGATTTGATTATGGTTATTATTGATGGAATTCCTCAGCTCTAGTATACCATCAATCGCTCTTTTTGTAAGCGTTTCCTTTACGATAAATCCGGCTAATTAGGGGATTGTTCGAACCGAGTCATTTGGCCGCAAAAAAGCTCTTCCGTAGTCGGAAGAGCTTTTCCATCAAAATCTTACATCATATCGTCAAATAAGCTGAGTTGGTTTTCGTCTGGTAAGCCGGTCAGAACGCCGTTTTCCGTCATGAAGTCGATCAAGGTCTTGGAGACCTTCCCCCGCTTGGCGAGGTCTTCCTTCGAGATAAACGGCCGGTCGTTCCGTGCCGCCACAATCTGCTTGGCCACGTTCAGCCCCAGGCCAGGTGCAGCCCGGAACGGTGCAATCAAGGTGTCGCCATCGATGATCCAGTTCGCCGCATCCGATTTCTCGAGGTCAATCATCTTGAACTTGAAGCCCCGTTCCAACATTTCGTTGGCAATTTCCAGAACCGTTAACAAGTTCTTGTCCTTCGCCGAGGCGTCCATCCCCTGGTCATTGATGGCCTTCATAGCCGCCTTGACCGCCGCCTTGCCCTGAGACATGGCCACGATATCAAAATCGTCGGCCCGAACAGAGAAGTAGGCCGTGTAGTAGATGATGGGGAAGTAAACCTTGAAGTAGGCCACCCGCAAGGCCATCAGGACGTAAGCTGCCGCATGGGCCCGTGGGAACATGTACTTGATCTTCAAACAGGAGTCGATGTACCACTCGGGGACGTCGGTCTCACGCATCTTGTCTTGCCATTCGTCCGGAATCCCCCGGCCCTTCCGCACGTGTTCCATAACTTGGAAGGAAGTTTCAGAATCCAGACCGAAGTTGATCAAGTCGGTCATGATGTTATCCCGACACCCGATAACGTTGGCAATCGTCGCCGTGCCGTTTTTGATCAGCTCGTCGGCGTTCCCCAACCACACGTCGGTCCCGTGGGATAACCCAGAAATCTGAAGAAGTTGGGAGTAGTTCTTGGGGTTGGTCTGCTCGAGCATCCCCCGGACGAACCGTGTCCCGAATTCCGGCACCCCTAAGGTCCCGGTCTTCGACTGAATCTGTTCCGGCGTGACGCCCAACGAATCCGTCCCGGAGAACAGCGCCATGACCCCTGGATCATCCATCGGAATGGTGGTCGGGTCGACCCCGGACAAATCTTGCAGGGTCCGAATCATGGTGGGGTCATCGTGTCCCAGAATATCGATCTTTAAGATGTTATCGTGGATCGAATGGAAATCAAAGTGGGTCGTTTGCCAAGCCGCATCCTGGTCATCCGCCGGATACTGAATCGGCGTGAAATCGTAAATGTCCATGTAGTCCGGCACAACGATGATCCCGGCCGGATGTTGCCCGGTGGTCCGCTTGACTCCGGTCGCCCCCTTGGCCAACCGGTCAATTTCGGCCCCCCGGAAGGTTTGCTCGGTATCGCGCTCGTAGGCCTTGACGTACCCGTAGGCCGTCTTGTCGGCCACGGTACCAATCGTTCCGGCCCGGTACACGTTCTTCTCGCCGAACAACACCTTGGTGTAGTTATGGGCAATCGGTTGGTAGTCTCCGGAGAAGTTCAAATCGATATCGGGGACCTTGTTTCCCTTGAATCCCAAGAAAGTTTCGAATGGGATGTTATGTCCGTCACCGATCATCAACGTGCCACACTTGGGACAGTTCTTTTCCGGCAAATCATACCCCGAACTGTATTCTCCCTTGGTATAGAAGTGAGAATACTGACAGTTGGGACAGCGATAATGTGGCGGCAACGGATTCACTTCGGTAATCCCAGTGAACGTCGCAACCACACTGGACCCAACCGACCCCCGAGACCCAACCAAGTATCCGTCATTATTGGACTTGGCTACCAGTCGCTGGGCAATCAGGTAAATCACGGAGAACCCGTTCCCGATGATTGACTTCAATTCCCGGTCGACTCGGTGTTGCACCAGCTCGGGAAGTGGGTCGCCATACCAGGCGTGGGCCGTGTTCATGGTCCGTTCCCGGATTTCGTCCTCAGCGCCCTCCATCCGGGGCGTGTACAGCTTGTCCTTCAATGGGTGGATGTCGTCGATCTCGTCAGCAATCTTATGAGTGTTGGTGACCACGATTTCCTTAGCCGTCGCATCGTCCAAAAAGCTGAACTGTTCCAGCATCTCGTCGGTGGTCAAGAACGGTACCGGCGGTAATTCTTGCCGGTTCAGGGGGTTAGCGCCCCCCTGAGAGTGAATCAAGATCTTGCGGTAAATGGCATCGACGGGGTTCAGGTAATGCACATCCCCGGTAGCCACTACCGGCTTATCCAGGTCGTGTCCCAGTTGAATCATGTTTTGAATGATTTCGTGTAGGTGGTCCTCATCGGCAATCAGCTTGGAATCCAGCAGCGGTTGGTAAGCCTGTGGAGGTTGCACTTCGAGGTAGTCGTAGTATTTGGCCTTGGCCGCCGCCTCGACCTGCCCCTTCTGCATCATCGCGGTAAACACTTCACCAGACGAGCAGGCCGACCCAACAATCAAGCCCTCACGGTAATGGTCGAGCAAGCTTCGAGGGACCCGGGGAACCCGATAGAAGTACTCCACGTTTGAGGCTGAGACCAGCTTAAACAGATTTTTCAAGCCCTCCTGCGTCTTGGCGTAGATAATGGCGTGATTGGGCCGGGCGTGCTTATAAGCATCGTTATCGGCCATGTGATCATTTAGCTGGTCATGGTACGCAACGTGGTACCGTTTCTCGGCATCCTTCAAGAACAGATAGTTCAGATGTCCCGTAGATTCGGCATCGTACACGGCCCGGTGATGGTGCTCCAAGCTCACGTGGAACCGCTTGGCCAACGTATTCAACCGGTAACTCTTCAGGGTCGGATACAGCCAACGGGCCAACGTTAAGGTATCGATGATCGGGTTGGGAATCTCCGGCATCCCGTGTCGCTTGTAGCCGGTATTCATGAACCCCACGTCAAACGTGACGTTATGCCCAACGATGATGGCGTCGCCACAGAACTCGCGGAAGGCCTTAAAAACCTCTTCTTCGGTCTTGGACCCACGCACCATGTCATCGGTGATACTGGTCAGATTAGTGGTCTGTTCGGACAATGGGAAACCCGGATCGATAAATTCTTCGAACTGCGCAATGACGTTTTTGTGTTCCATCTTGACCGCCGATAATTCGATGACCTTATCATAAATCGCCGAAAGACCGGTGGTTTCCACGTCGAAGACCACGTAGGTCGCGCCATCAAGGGGCACGTGCGCGCTGTTATACCCGATCGGGACGCCGTCGTCAACTAAGTTGGCCTCGACCCCATACAGCATCTTGATGTCCCCGGCCTTTGCCGCGGCGTTAAACGCCGCCGGGAAGCCCTGGACGTCGGCGTGATCGGTAATCCCAATCGCCGGCATGCCCCACTTCTTGGCCTGACTTACGTAATCTCCAATCGGGTTGGTGGCGTCCATCTGACTCATGGTAGTGTGCAGGTGAAGCTCGACACGCTTCTGGTCAGCCGGTGCGTTATCGTGCCGACTAGCATGCTTGACCTCGTTAATGTCATAGGCGTTCAGAGCCAGGTCACGCATGAAGCTATCCTCTTGGACGCTCCCCCGAACCTTGACCCAACTCCCCTCAGAGACACCTGCGAACTGGGCCTCATCTTCGGCTCCTCGCGAAAACTTCTTGACCACGATGGAGGACGTGTAGTCGGTGATCTTGATGGTCAGCAGTTGCCGACCGGACCGGAGCTTCCGCACTTCCTTGTCAAAGACGTAACCCTCAACAATTACGGAGCGCTCCTCTTGGGTGATATCTACCATCCGCATGGTGGGTTGGTCACCCTTGATGGTCTTTCCAATCTGGGTAGGACCGGAAGCGGCGACCGGCTCATCGGACTGGCGCTTCTGGTTCGCCTTGGCAATGGCTGCGGCCGCCTGCTGTGCGAGTTGAGCGTCTGTCTTTTCCTGACGCGCCTTAAATTCGTTAATTTTAGCCTGCGACTTGGACTCGTCGACCATGACTAAGATGTTAAACTTCGGGAACCCGACCTGCCGATAAGTGGCCTCCAACGGTCCCAGTGCCTGATTTTGTAAAAAGTCTTTGACGACTTCGTTTTGCGCATAGAGTAGCACCCGGTTGTCCGGGTCCAGCTCGGGAACCTGGGAGTGACAGAGTTCCTGGACCAAATTACTAGTCAGGCCGCTGTGCTTCACGACCCAGTCCCAATAATCGCCCAATAACCGGTTGGTCAGTTGCGGTTCAGCTACCGTAATGGTTGCCTCGGCCGTTGCAATTTCCCGGAAGGCCACCTGCAAGTGTTGCTCGAAGTCGGCAAACTTAGTAAATGGCAAAATCTGCGGGAACTGGAGCGTAAAGTGCCAGCGCCGCGACTGCTCATGCACCGTTAACTTGTCTAGTGTCGCCCCTTGAAAATCAGGCTGGTCCGCCTGATCCGTCAAATCGAGTTGTTGTAAGAGTTTCTGAAATAAGCTATGACGATCTTCGTCCACGAGGGAACTCCTTTCCGCGTGCTTCCGTCGAAAAAAGGCCAGCAGTACGCGCTGGCCTTTTCCACGGAGTGCTAGTTGATATCTTTAAAGAGAATTTCAATGGTGCTAGCAACTTCATCTTTAATCACTTCGACCGTTTCACCAGTCTTTCGAATCTTAATCTCAACGATGCCTTCGCCAGCCTTCTTCCCGATGGTGATTCGTGCTGGAATCCCAATCAGATCGGAGTCGGCAAACTTCACGCCAGGACGTTCTTTCCGGTCATCGGTCAAGACCCGGTAACCAGCGGCCGTTAATTGTTGTTCCAATTCATCGGTCAGTTCAGCTTGGTCCGCCTTCTTTAGGTTGACCGGAATCAAGTGAATGTCGTATGGCGCAATGTTCCGGGGCCAAACCAGACCATTTTCGTCGGCCTGTTGCTCAGCGACCGCGGACAGTAACCGGCTGACCCCGATACCGTAGCAGCCCATGACGACTGGCTTCTGGCGACCGTTTTCGTCCAACACCGTTGCTCCCAAGGCATCCGAGTAACGGGTCCCTAGCTTAAAGATGTGACCGATTTCGATACCCTTGGTGAACTTCAGAACACCGGCACCGTCGGGTGATAAGTCGCCCGCCTGAACCGTCCGTAAGTCGGCGTAAGCGTCGATCCGGAAGTCCCGGTCAACGTTGGCGTTAATGTAGTGATGCCCATCTTCGTTCGCGCCAACGGCCACGTTGACCATGTCGCCCACGTATTGGTCAGCCAAGATTTTCACGTCTTCGTTAACCCCAACCGGCCCCAAGGAACCGAAGTTGGCCCCCAGGTACTTTTCGGCCTCTTCTGGCGTCGCAGGGTCCAGGAAGTCGGCGCCCAGGTAGTTTTTCAACTTGGTTTCGTTAACTTCGTGGTCACCGCGAACCAACACCATAACGGGTTGTTCCTTGTCAGCCATGTACAGCATACTCTTGACCAATCCGGAGGCGTCAACCTTCAGGAAATCGGCCAACTCGTCAATGCTCTTCACGCCCGGCGTGCTGATCTTTTCCAAGTTAGCGGCCGCGGCGTGTGACTTTTTACTAATGAATAGACTCTTGGCCATTTCCAAGTTAGCCGCATAGTCGGACGAATCGGAGTACACAATCGTATCTTCACCGACCGGTGCGATGGCGGAAAACTCTTTGGAGTCCTTCCCGCCCATGGCGCCACCGTCACCAACGATGGCCCGATAGTTCAGGCCAATGCGGTCGAAGATGCGCTCGTAGGCCCCTTCCATCTGACCATAGATGCGATCAAGGTCAGCGTCGTCCAAGGAGAAGGAATAAGCGTCCTTCATGACGAACTCCCGGCCCCGTAACAGACCGTAGCGTGGCCGGTCTTCATCCCGGTACTTAGCTTGGATTTGGTACATGACTAGAGGCAACCGTTTGTAGGACTTGACGGCGTCCCGGACCAACATGGTGTAGGTTTCTTCATGGGTTGGTGCCAGGATGAAGTCGCTGTCGTGCCGGTTCTTGAACTTAAACAGGTTCGGCCCGTAAGTCTCGTAACGACCGGACGCCTGCCACAATGACGCTGGTAATACAGCGGGCATCAGAGTCTCGACGGCATCGATTTTGTCCATTTCCTCGCGAATGATCTGTTCAATATTGGTCAGTACCCGGTAAGCCAGTGGCAGATAAGCGTACATCCCCGCTGTGATCTGCCGAATATAACCGGCCCGCAACATCATCTGATGGCTAAGGGCCTCCGCGTCATTCGGGACCTCTTTCAAGGTTGGAATGAGTAGCTTTGATTGCTTCATAGTCAAATATTCCCTTCTCGTAACGTCCTAATCATCGAATAAAGTAACGTTCGATATCGTTCCAGGTTACCAACAACATCAGTAAGACCAAAAAGGCCACACCAACCAGGGTAATCCCCGCCTCCACATTTTCCGATAATGGCTTGCGGCGAACGGCTTCAATTAGGTTTAATAATATTTTACCACCATCCAAGGCTGGAATTGGCAGTAAATTGACAATTGCTAAGTTCAAGGATAGGAAGGCCAGGAAGTTTAAGATCCCGACCAACCCAAACTTGGTGGCCTGAGACGTCGTCGCAAAGATGGCAACGGGGCCGCCGAGGTCGTTTAAGCTAAAGTGACCAGATACCATGTGCCACAGGGCCCCAAAGAGCGCCTTGGTCATGGTCCAAGTCTGTGTAAATCCGGACAGCAGAATCGTCCCGACCCGTTTGTCTTGGGCCTGGGTGATGCCAATCATCCCCACGGTCTGCCCGTTAGACTTCTCGCTAGCCGGTGTTAAGGTGACCTGCCGCGTCTTGCCGTTGTGTTCAACGGTCAGTTTCGTAGCCTTATTGGCCCGCGGCTGAATCGCCTTACTGAGGGCCGTCCAATCCGCCGTTTTCTGGCCATTAACAGCCACAATCTTATCGTTGTTCTGAATTCCGGCCTTTTTGGCTACCGAGACCGGTGCCGAAGCGACCTGAATCTGGTTGGTCCCCATCGAGACCCCACCCTGGGCCACGGCCATCAGCATGAACGTCACAATGGCCAACAGAATGTTATTCATTGGCCCCGCAAAGTTGGTCATCAACCGGCGGCCTAGCGTGGCCGACGGAAACTGGACGTCCTTCGGCGCAATGCGCAGTTCGGTCCCGTCACTTTCGATGATGGTGGCGTCATGGTCGACGGCATACCGCTTAACGGCAGATTCGTCCCCGTTCTCGTAGCCTTCGATCCAGAGTTCGGATTCGAGGTCGGTCGCCGTTACTTCCAGCGGAATTCCGTTGAACAGCGTCGATTTTTTACTAGTGTTGATCCGTTCCACGGTCCCCTTTTGACCGACGTAAAGGCTCACCGGGGTCCCCGGTTTCAGCTCTTCTTCGTCGTCTTCGGCTCCCGCCATGCGAACGTACCCACCGACGGGTAACAGCCGTAACGTATAGGTGGTCCCGTCCTTCCCCCGGTGATAGACCAGCTTCGGCCCCATCCCAATGGAGAATTCACGTACTAAGATGCCACCGCGTTTGGCAAAGTAAAAATGCCCAAATTCGTGCACAATTACTAGGATACCGAAGACAATGATAAAGGTAATAATCGTTGTAATCACAGATTTCGTCCCTTCTTCAGTCCGTAGTCGTTATTTGTTGCTCTTTAGCATACATTAGCCTCCGCGGCGACGCAAGCGAACGTCTCGCGTTAGATTAGACCAAAGAGATGAATGACCGGCAGAACTAACAGTAAACTATCAAACCGGTCGAGAATGCCCCCATGACCGGGCAGAATCTTCCCGGAATCTTTCACGTCGTAATACCGCTTAAGCGCGGATTCGACCAGGTCGCCCAGTTGGCCCACAATGGAGAAAATCAGGGTCAATAGAACCATGGTCGGTAGGCTAAAGTGGCCAATTGGGAAGAAGTACCAGTAGATGGAAACGATGATGGTCGCCACAACGGTGCCCCCAATCGACCCTTCCCAGGTCTTGTTGGGACTGATGTGGGGTGCTAACTTATGCCGGCCCAACTTCCGGCCAATCATGTAGGCGCCAGAGTCGGTCAGCCACACGATAAATAAAGCGTACAACAGTGCCGTCAGGCTGACTGCCCGCGCAGCGATGAAGAAGTGGAAGCCAATCCCGATGTACAGCATGCTCAGGGTGATGACCCCGGCATCGTCAAACGAGAACCGGTTCCGGGAGAAGACGGTCCGCACCAACAATAGCAGGACAAACAGGTACACGATGTACCATGAATTTAAATAATGCGGTAAATCCGTGAACCAGTGTGATGGTGCAATCACCACCAGGATGCCCAGGCCAGAGATAATGGCCTCGGGACTTACCAATAACTTCTTGCGCATAATCAAAACTTCCGATAACGCCACCAATCCCAAGGCAAAGGCCGCAATATCGACCCAGATGCCCCCGGCAATGATAATCGGAATAAAGATAATTAGGGCGACAATCGCCGTGATAACCCGTTGTTTCATCTTACAAGCTCCTCAATGTCCGTAGACTTTACTCGTTTTTTAAGCCACCAAATCGCCGGTGACGTTGCTGATACGCATAGATTGCCTGTTCCAGCGTTGTTTGATCAAAATCTGGCCAATGTTGCGTCATGAAGACAAACTCGCTGTAGGCAACCTGCCAGAGCATGAAATTGGACAGACGTTCTTCCCCGCTGGTCCGAATCAGCAAATCCGGGTCCTGTAAGTCGCCTAAGTCCCCCGTCATCAACTCGGCACCGATCCGTTGTTCGGTAATCTCGGCTGGGTCAAGGTCTCCCGCCTGGGCTTGCTGAGCCAACCGTTGGACGGCCGTAACAATTTCCGCTCGGCCACCGTAGTTCAGGGCAAAGTTCAAGACCATCCCCGTACAGTCCTTGGTCGCCGCGATGGCATCGCGAACGGCCTTTTGCGTCGCAGCGGGTAAGTCTGCCGTATACCCCATGACCTTAACCCGGATGTTGTTCTTGACCAGGTCCGGCACAAAGGTTCCGAAGAAATCGACGGGGAGCTTCATCAGGTAGTTGACTTCTGCTGAGGGCCGCTTCCAATTTTCGGTCGAGAAGGCGTACAAGGTCAAGACTTTGATGCCCAGATGGCTGGCCGCCGTCGCGACCGTTTTGACCGTATTCATCCCCTGCTTATGCCCAGCGATGCGGGGCAAATGCCGTTGCTGGGCCCACCGGCCGTTACCATCCATAATGATCGCCACATGGGCCGGAATATTGGTTTCGTCGAGCTGTCGTTCCGCCACCTCGCCGGTTTTTTGATCTTTACTTAAAAATGAAAACACAGCGCACCTCCATTGCTCTTTACAACCTCTCATCTTAACAAAAAAAAGGCTAGGATACTATCCTAGCCCCCAATTTGCGCGAAAACTTAAGCTCTGGCAGGGATTACTCGATTAACCGCCATTCACCGCGTTTTGCGTCCACTAACGTGCCAAAATAGCTTAACAGGTTGTTGGCGTCATCGGCGCTCGTTTGCCCCAAGAGGTTCAACCCCTCACCCGTAGGAATGGGGTCAGATAAGTCGGTGATTTCGTTCCCATTTTCAATGGTAGCCTTGGAGAAGGCAATAATCCAGTCGTCCCCAATCAGTTGCGTCACGACAAAGAACAGGTTAAACTCGTCACTCACAAAAGCAGGTTGGGCGTACACCCCATCCTGAATCTGTTCCAACTCGGCACCGTTATAGTTTAAAACTGAAACGTTTTCGGCGTTAACCGGGTTGTTTAAACGAAAGACCATCTTCCCAAATTCCTCGGAACCCGGGGTGATTTCAATGTTTTCTGGTTCTTGTTGGTTATCTTCTGCCATAATCCAGCACTCCTTTACCTGGTCACTAGTCCGTCATAATCTCTTTTTCTTTTTCAGCTGAGATACTGTCAATCCCCTTAATGGCCTTATCCGTTTCCTTTTGGACTTGGTCTTCTAAGGCGTGCAGTTGATCGTCCGTGTAGTCGCCGTCTTTATGGCCCTTCTTCAGGCTATCCATGGCTTCACGCCGAACGTTCCGCACAGCAACCTTACCACTTTCGGCCGTTGCCTTCACTTGCTTGGCAATTTCCTTCCGGCGTTCCTCAGTTAACTGTGGAATCACTAGCCGAATCGCTGAGCCATCGTTCGATGGGGTGATGCCGACGTCGGATTCCATAATCCCCCGTTCAACGTCATCCATGGCGGACTTATCGTATGGCGTGACCATCAGGACCCGGGCTTCCGGAATCGTAATGGAAGCCACTTGGTTCAGTGGCGTTGCCGTACCATAATACTCAACCATAACGCGGTTCAGGATACTAGCGTTGGCCCGGCCGGCCCGAATCGTACCCAGTTCGCGTTTCAGTGCCTCTTCGGCTTTTTTCATTTTACTTGATGCAGTTGTAATTATCTGATCTGCCATCCTAATTTACCCCTTACTATAGACTGTCGTTCCAATATTTTCCCCTTCAACTACTTTCCGGATATTCCCGCTCTTATTCAGGTTAAAGACCACGACCGGAATGTCGTTGTCCATCGAGAATGAGCTCGCCGTGGTATCCATCACGTGAAGGCCTTTATTGATGATGTCAAGTTGTGTTAACTGATCAAACTTAACTGCCGATGGGTCCTTGTTCGGATCAGCGGAGTAGATACCATCGACCCCGTTTTTCGCCATCAAAATGGCATCGGCGTTAATTTCAGCTGCCCGCAATGCGGCCGTGGTGTCCGTTGAGAAGTACGGACTCCCGGTCCCACCAGCGAAGATGACGACCCGCTTCTTCTCCAGGTGCCGAATGGCTTTCCGCCGAATATAAGGTTCGGCAATCTGCCGCATCTCAATCGACGTTTGAACCCGCGTTGGTACCCCGATTGACTCCAGGTTATCCTGCAGGGCCAAAGCGTTCATAATGGTGGCCAGCATGCCGATGTAATCGGCTTGGGCCCGTTCCATGCCCATTTGAGAACCGGCTACACCGCGCCACATGTTCCCACCGCCAACAACGATGGCAATCTGAATGCCGAGATTGTAAACGTCACGAACTTCTTCCGCAACCGTCTTAATTACTGGGGGATTAATGCCAAAGCCCTTGTCTCCGGCCAAAGCTTCGCCACTGAGCTTTAGCATAATCCGTTGATACTTTACGTCCGCCATGCTGTTTCCTCCTATTATATTCTGAGAACAATTTTATCATATTCCCAGGGTTAGTGATAGTCAGGGGTGATGAATTCACAATTTCGTCAAAAATTTACTCATAAGAAAAGCGTAGACTGCCGGAGCAGCTACGCCTTTTTTCGGTTCATTAACCGTTGATTTGGTCTTGGACTTCCTTGGCCAGGTCAACCGTTGGCTTTTCGATACCTTCGCCAACTTCGTAACGAACGAAGCTTACCAACTTGCCACCCTTGCTGGCAACGAATTGGCCAACCGTTTGGTCGCCATCCTTGACGAATGGTTGGTCAGCTAAGCTGATTTCAGACAAGAACTTGTGCAGACGGCCTTCAACCATCTTTTCGACGATCTTTTCAGGCTTGCCTTCGTTCAGGGCTTCTTGCTTCAGAACTTCACGTTCGTGAGCTAACCGGTCAGCTGGAATGTCGTCCTTGGAGACGAATTCTGGGTTGATGGCGGCAACGTGCATGGCAACGTCCTTAGCAGTGGCTTCATCAGCACCGTCTAAGACAACCACAGCAGCGATTTGACCACCTTGGTGTAAGTAAGCACCAAAGACTTGGCCGTCAGTCTTGTTAACAACGGTGAAACGACGTAATTGTACGTTTTCGCTGGTAACTTGCGTGGTCTTAACGATGGCTTCGTTGATGGTTTCGCCATCAGCCGTCTTCAAGGCCAAGGCAGCATCCAGGTCAGCTGGTTGTTGCTTAGCAATCGTGTCACCAATCGTGTCAACTAAACCGTTGAACGTGTCGTTGGTTGCCACAAAGTCCGTTTCAGAGTTCACTTCAATGATAGCTGCCGTGTTACCAGCAACAACCACTTTAGCTAAACCGTTAGCAGCAACGTTGCCACTCTTCTTCTTGGCCTTAGCAATTCCCTTTTCACGCAGAAAATCGATTGCTTTGTCCATGTCGCCTTCGGAAGCAACCAGTGCCTTCTTAGCGTCCATCATGCCGACTTGGGTCTTGTCACGTAATTCCTTAACTTGTGCAGCCGTAATCTTGCTTGCCATGTGTAATGGCCTCCTTATAAAAGTCTATCTTTTATCCCACCAAAAAAGGCTGACCTAATCTCAGGCCATGTACGGTCCTAATTAAGCCAGCCTAAGGTGCTTTAAAGCATATATTTGGAAAGTACCGTTACCGGCACCCCGCATTTAATTACTTGTTGTCGCCTTCAACAGCGTTCACGATGTCTTCCATCGAGTTGTCAGACTTGGCTGCGTCTTTCTTAGCAGCGTCATCCTTCTTACCCGCGAAAGTCTTTTCGTCAACTTGGTCTTCACCTTGACGACCTTCAACAATGGCATCAGCCATCTTGGAAGTAATCAGACGAACGGCACGGATGGCGTCATCGTTAGAAGGAATAACAACATCGATATCATCTGGGTCGGTGTTGGTATCAACCATGGCAACGATTGGAATGTTCAGCTTTTGAGCTTCGTGAACCGCGATTTGTTCCTTACGTGGGTCAACGATGAACATAACGTCAGGCAGCTTAGGCATGTCTTCGATACCACCCAAGAAGCGTTCCAACTTGTCTTGCGACTTCTTCAGTAAGGAAACTTCCTTCTTAGGTAAGACGTCGAAAGTCCCATCAGTTGCCATCTTCTTCAAGCTCTTCAGACGCTTGATCCGAGTTTGGATGGTTTCCCAGTTGGTCAAAGTCCCACCTAACCAACGGTGGTTAACGTAGTATTGACCAGCACGGGTAGCTTCTTCTTCGATGGAGTCTTGGGCTTGCTTCTTAGTCCCAACAAAAAGTACAACGGCACCCTTAGATGCTTCGTCCTTCATGTAGTTGTAAGCAGCGTCAATCAACTTCACCGTCTTTTGTAAGTCGATGATGTAGATGCCGTTCCGTTCCGTAAAGATGTATTGCTTCATCTTTGGGTTCCAACGACGCGTTTGGTGACCAAAGTGGACACCGGCTTCAAGCAGTTGTTTCATTGAAATAACAGCCATGATAAAATGCCTCCAAATAGTTTTTGATTTCCTCCCCAGTGCTCACACGACCGCAGAACTCTCCCGAGCACTACCGCGATCATCACACCGGGTGTGAATTGGCGCATACGCACCGACAGTTATTATACAAAACGAACGCGTTAAACACAAGTAGGTTTCGCGAATTCTTGTCAAAAAATTGGCAATTGTTAGAACTTGTGATAAACTGCTAGGGACTTAGACAGGAGGAAACGCACATGATAAAAGCGGTCGTCTTCGATGTTGATGACACGCTCTATGACCAAAAGGCGCCTTTCGTGGCTGCCCTCGCGCCAATCGTTCAGCTTCCATCCAGTTTTGATCTGACGCCGACATTTCAGGCCTACCGACGGCAAAGCGCCCAGGCCTACGCCCAGGTGGCAACGGGCAACTGGTCGACCACCGAAATGGCCGTTCGCCGGCTGAATGCTGCGTTACACGTGCAGGATCTTCCGCCGGTAACTCCCGAGGCCGCACTGGCCTTTCAAGAGGCCTATTGCGCCGGGCTAAAAGAGATTAAGCTCTTCCCCGGCCTGGCAACGGCATTAGAGCAACTCAAGGAACGCTACCAGCTTGGCATCATCACGAACGGTCACACGGAACATCAGTTAGCCAAAGTCATGCGGCTAAAGATGCACCAGTGGATCGACCGGGACGCCATCCTGACGTCTGAAGAAGCTGGAATCGCCAAGCCGAACCCAGAAATCTTCACGGCCATGAATCGCCGGCTCAACTTAAGAGCCAGTGAGAGTGTTTACGTTGGGGATTGCTACAGTATGGATGTCCGTGCGGCCAAGCAGGCCGGCTGGCAAGCCTTTTGGTTCAACCACCGTAACTTTGAAATGCCTGATGGCGACTGGATTCCCGACCAAACTGTCGAGAACCCCGCCGAGTTACAGGACCTCTTATTGGCCCTGACTACCCTGACCCATCAGCCATCATAAAACGTTTTATGATGAGGGCCCCAAACCGGCGCCTACTCTTTGATGAGTGGTGCCGGTTTTTTCGTCAAAAAAAAGAACCATGACCTGCGTCATGGTTCTTTTCTTTACGTTAAGTTAACCCTAGAAGGCAACGACGTTATCGGCCTTACCAGTTTCGATCAATTGCTTGTTGTTGTTCAAAGCATATTGAACCATGTTCTTAACGGCAGTCTTGGTGTAGAAGGCGATGTGTGGGCTAACCAGCACGTTCTCACGCTTCATCAAGTTCTTCAGCCGTTCGTCTGGAATAGCATCGAAGGAACCAAAGTCGGCGTTGAAGATACCAACTTCGTCTTCGTAAACATCCAGTGCAGCACCGGCAACCTTGCCGCTGTCGAGGGCCCGGATCAAAGCATCCGTGTCAACAAGTGCACCACGGGCAGGGTTCAACAACCAAACGCCGTCCTTCATTTTGCTGAAGGCGTCATCGTTGATCATCTTTTCATTTTCCTTGGTTGCTGGGGCGTGTAAGGAGATAACGTCAGCTTGGGCGTATAATTCGTCCATGCTGTCAACGTAGATCCCTTGCTTTTCCAATTCAGGGTTGTGGAAAACATCGTAAGCGATAACCTTGGCACCGAAGCCTTGGTAGATCTTCATGGCAGCGCGGCCAATCCGACCAGTTGCCACAACACCAACGGTCATGGAGTTCAATTCATCGGCGATATCTGGAGCCCACCGTAAGTCACCGTTAGCTTGCTTGCGGTCGAACGTAGGGGTCCGACGAAGTAACCGCATTAATTCAGTAACCGTGAATTCAGCGATAGCTTCTGGCGAGTAAGCTGGGACGTTGGTAACCTTGAAGCCGTTACGCTTAACAGCGTCAGCATCCACGTTATCAACCCCAACGTTCCGTAAGGATAAGTTGGTGATGCCGTAGCTAGCCAGCTTGTCCAAAACAGCAGCGGTGTAAGGCTTTTGTTGGTATACAACGGCACCGTCGTAACCCTTAGCCAAATCTACCGTTTTCTCGTCGAGCAATTCCTTGACAGCCTTAACTTCGATACCCTGGTCCTTTGACCATTGTTCCAAGTAAGGTTCCTCGTCATCGCGAATTCCATAAGCAATAATCTTCACAGTAAGTTTCCTCCTCAAATGCTTTTCGTAACTGATGCACTTGTACAGTTTAACACAAAACCTATGGCTTGATTAGTCAAGTTCACAATTTTCAGCGGTTATTCCGTGTTTTTTCAGAAAAATGACCTTTTTACGCCGCGATTGATGTTTAAATTCCCATTCTGCGTGCAGCGCATCGTGCTTGTTATCAAAGGCCTCACTGTATAAAACCCGTAAAGGTCGGTGCGCACGCGTGTATTTAGCGCCCTTGCCGGCTAAATGCGTGGCAAACCGTTTCGCCACATCCGTAGTAAACCCGCCATAAAAGGACTTATCGGCACACAACAAGACGTAAAAATAGTAAGTTTGTGAATCATCCATACAAAAGTCGCCCCACTTCTGGCTGGTACTCACCCTGATCATCGTAGACCGTTAAGGGCGCCATGAACCGCAGGCCACCAGGCTTACCATCCTTGATGGCCTCAACCAGGACCATATTGGCTTCCTTCCCCGGCTTGGGATACACCAGTCGGACACGCTTGGGTGCCAATCGATGCTGGTCCATTAGCGTCAGTAATTCTAACAGTCGATCAGGGCGGTGAACAAAGTAGGCCTTGCCATTCATTTTTAAAAGACCACTAGTCGTGGTAACGACCGTTGCCAGCGTCGTGGTAATCTCATGTCGCGCAATGGCTAAGTACTGGTTCGGATTCTTCTGACTGTCCGGTAGATCCGCAAAGTACGGCGGGTTACAGGTCACCACGTCCACGGAATCCTTGGGAATCCACTGATTCACGTCGGCAAGATCGCCCTGATAGACCGTCATCTGGTCAGCCAGGTTGTTCAGGGCCACACTCCGTCGTGCCATATCGGCTAGCCGGGGCTGTAACTCAACTTCGGCAATCCTTCCCTTGGTCTGGTGACTCATGAAAAGGCCCACTGCACCGTTACCCGCACAAAGATCGACGGTCTGACTCTTCGCCCGGGCGGGGAGCTTGGCAAAATCCGCTAAGAGGACTGCGTCGAGTGAAAAGGCAAAAACCTCGGGACTTTGAATGATTTGGATATCCTGGCTATAGAGCTGATCAATCCGCTCATTGGGGCGTAATTCTGGCTGCGTCATCGGCAACACCTTCCTTGAAATCGTTGGTGAGATAACTTGCAACTCGACCACTTTTTTTGCATACTAGATAAATAACAGTACCGTCTGCGAGAGGAGTGCGTCATCCATGTTCTATTCGTTTTTACGGGGGGTCATTCGCGTTCTATTGTTCATCATCAACGGTCGGGGCACCTACCTGCACCGTGAAGACCTTCCGGACGGACCCTACATTTTAGTGGGTCCCCACCGGACCTGGTTCGACCCCATCTACTTTGCCCTGGGTGCGAGCCCACGCAAGTTTAGTTTCATGGCAAAGGAAGAACTCTTCCAAAACCCAATTTTACGATGGATTCTGGTTCATGCCAATGCTTTTCCGGTAAATCGTGATCATCCGGGGCCATCCGTCATCAAGACGCCGGTCCGAACGCTGCGACAGGGCGATCTCTCTCTGATTATTTTTCCGTCGGGAAGTCGTCATTCATCCGAGCTTAAGGGCGGCGCCGCCGTCATTGCCAAGATGGCCAAGGTTCCCCTGATTCCCACGGTTTATCAGGGGCCACTGACCTTCAAGAGTCTCTTTACCCGTCACCGGGTCACCATCGCTTACGGCGACCCCATTACGATCGACCGCAAAATGAAGCTCGATGACGCGGGTCAGGCCCAGGTCGAGCAGCAGATGCAAGCAGCTTTTGATAAGTTGGACCAAGAGATCGATCCAAACTTCCATTACGTGGATGTTTCCGGTGAGAAAAAGCACAACTAGGTCCCATCATGTTACCCAAAAATGCGACGTTCACCCTAACCGGCGGACGTCGCATTTTTTATCTCTAGCTTAATCGTGGGCGGAATTCTGCAATTGAATCATGTCATAGTAGTAACCCCGTTGCTGCATCAATTCATCGTTGGTGCCCCGCTCAACAATCTGCCCTTGATGTAGAACCAGGATCAAGTCGGCGTTTTGAATCGTGGATAACCGGTGCGCAATCGCGACCGTCGTCCGGTTCTCTTGAATTCGACTGAGGCCACTCTGAATCATGGTCTCCGTCTGCGTATCGACGTTCGCCGTGGCTTCATCGAGGATCAGAATCTTGGGGTCGGTCACCACGGTCCGGGCGAACGTAATCAGCTGGCGTTGCCCTGCCGAATACTCCGTCCCCCGCTCCAGAACGGGCGTTGCGTACCCCTGTGGCAAGCGGTCGATAAAGTCGTCGGCCTGGACGAAGTGGGCCGCTTGGGCAACCTGTTCATCGGTAATCGTGTCATCAAACATCCGAATGTTACTCTGAATGTCACCGTAGAAGAGCTGTGGTTCCTGAAGGACTAGTCCCATCTTAGCCCGTAACTCGGCCGCCGGATAATCGCGAATATCCCGGTCATCAATCAACACTTGACCACCCTGGAACTCGTAGAACCGCATCAAAACGTTGATTGTCGACGTTTTTCCGGACCCCGTCTCCCCGACTAGGGCAACGGTCTGACCAGGCTCGGCCACGAACGAAACGTCCTTTAGGACGGGGTGGTCTTGGTCATACGCAAAGGTCACGTGACGAAACTCGACCTTCCCCCGGGTAATCTTGGCATCAATTACCGGGTGTTGGGCTGGGGCAAGCGTCCGGTCATCCAGAATTCGTAGGACCCGGGACCCCGCGACCATCCCGTTTTGAAAGTCGCTGAGACTATCCATCATCTGACTCATCGGGCTGTAAAAGTTGTTAATGTAGGTAATGAAGGCGTAGATGACCCCGGCCGCAACGACCTGGTGCATGCCCCGCATCCCGAACAGGCCCAAGATGATAACGGTTCCTAACGCGTAGAACAGGTTGATCATCGGGCTCAACAGGAGCGAGTTGGTGCGAATCATCGCCCGCCGTGTCTCGTAGTAAGCCCGGTTGGTCTTCTTGAAGCCCGTCGACATCCGTTTTTCCTGTCGGAACTCCTGAATCACACTGATACCGGTAATTGCCTCACTCAACTTGGTATTAAGCTGGCTCAGTCGTTCCCGCATCCGCCGATAGACCTTGGAGCTAAAGCGCTGATAATACCAGATGATGAACAGGAGAAACGGCACCAGCACCAGCGTCGCAAGTGCGACCGACCAGTCCGTCACAGCCATGGCGATGAACGATGAGATAACCGCAAATACCGCCAACAAGAGCGTGTTTAACAACGCCCAAAAGTTCGAGAACGTCATGGTATCGTTCATCAACCGTGAGAGAATCGACCCACCGGGGGTTTGGTCGAAGTACCGCATCCCCTTGCCGTGTAGATCGGCAAACATCTTCCGCCGAACGCTCTCTAGCATGTATTCGGCACCCATGGTACTGGTGTAATTCTGCCAGAACTGGGTGATGGCTTTGATCACCATTCCCAATAGGTAAAGTCCGGCGAATAGCCACATGATGGCCATGGTCGCCGACCCGTGACGTAGGTACCGGTCCATATAGACCTGGAGCAGCCACGGGAGGAAAACGTTCACGGCACTGATCAATGCCGAAAGCAAGATTGACACAATAAAGAACCACTTATAGGGTGCCGCAAACTTCAGTAGGCGGCCAACGACGCGTAACTGTTCCTTGGTAGACATACTGTGAGCCCACGCAGACTCATAGGGTTTACTGGCCATTCTGGTCACCTCCCTTAACCCGTGTTTCCAGTTGCTGTTGCGTAAACATCTGTTCATACCACCCGTGCGCCGCCATTAAGCTGGCGTGATTGCCCCGCTCGATAATCTTCCCGTGGTCCAGGACGATGATTTCGTCGGCATTCATCACGGAGCTTAACCGGTGGGCCGCGATGATCGTGGTCTTGTCCGCGCGTTCGGCGTGCAGATTCGTCAAGATTTCGGTTTCAGTCTCGGCATCCACGGCCGATAAGGCGTCGTCTAGAATCAGCAATTCGGGGTCGATCAAGAGGGCCCGCGCGATTGCCAACCGTTGCCGCTGACCGCCGGACAGGGAAATCCCCTCCTCACCGACCTGGGTCTCATAACCCTCGGGCAAGAGATCAATCTGGTGGGCTAGGTCACTCTTCTTGGCGGCAGCAACGACCGCCTCTTCAGTTGCATCCGCCTTGGCAAAGCGGATGTTTTCAAACACGGTATCCGAGAAAAGAAAACTCTCCTGAGGCACGTAACCGATGGCTGGTAGATAGCTGTCCAACGCGTAGTCCTTGATGGGGTGACCCCCAAAGGTAATCTCCCCCTGATAGTCGTCAAACTCCCGCAAAATCAATTTCATGATGGTTGATTTCCCGGCACCGACCCGACCAACGATGCCCAACGTATGTCCCGCTGGGAGGTCAAAGTTTATGTCCCGTAAACTGGTCTGTTCATCTTCGGGGTAGTCAAAGTGTGCCACGTGATAAGCCAGCTCACCTTGCGGTCGTTGCGTCAGGCCGTGGGGGGCATCGATGATTTTACTCTGCTGGTCGAGCAACTCCATGACCCGGTCATAACTTGCGTTACCCCGTTCCATGGTATTAAACAGCATACCGACCGCAAACATCGGCCAAATCATCATGGCCAGGTAACTAATGAAGGAAACCAGGTTTCCAATCGTGATGGTCCCCTGCATGACAAAAACGCCCCCTAAGACGATCGTCGCCACGTAGGAGATTGAGATGATCAACGTGATGCCCGGATCAAAGAGCGAATCCAGGAAATTAACGTGCCGGTTGATCTTAATGGTGTCCGCCACCTGCTGGTCATAGTCATCGATGTCCGCCTGATCCTGACCCAACGCCTTGATGACCTTGATGCCACTGATACTTTCCTGAGCCTTATTGTTTAGGCGAGAAAAGGCCGCTTGGGACTTCCCAAACGCCCGGTGAATCTTTTGCCCCAGATACCAGGAAACGGCTGCCAGAAACGGGAATGGAATGATGGCTAATAGCGTCAACCGCCAGTTGATCAGTGCCATCATGGCAATCAGGGTGGTCCCCCCGGTAATAATGGCGTCGGCGAACTGCAGAATTCCCCCACCAGCGACCCGCTGAACAGCTTCCAGGTCGTTGGTCGCGTGGGCCATCAAGTCCCCCGTCCGGTAACGTTGGTAAAAGGTCCGGTCCATCGCCATGAAGTGGCGGAATAAGCGGTCTCGCAATAATTGCTCCAGCCGCGCGGCGCCCCCCCAGATAGCATTCCGCCAGACGTACCGAGTCGCGTACTGGGCCAGGGCCGCGCCAGCGACCAAGGCCAGGTCCGTTGCCAGTAACGCCCCCGTCATGGTTCGGCCATGAATACTGTCCACCATGTCCCCGATGATGCGGGGTGGGACAATGGCAATGATGGCCGTCAATAACAGGCCGATAATCCCAATCAGATAACGGCGCCATTCCAGGCGAAAATACCACGCCAGTTTTTTGAAGATGCTCAAGCGCGATCCCCTCCTTAAATTAAAATATGATTAGAATTCTATTATAGCAGACTCCTTCTAGTCTAGCGAAGTTGCTTTCAAAAGCAATCAAAAAGACTCGTTTCCCGGAAGCAAACCGGAACACGAGTCTTTTTAAGTGGCGCTGATTACTTTGATTTACGTGATTGTTGCTGCATTGCGTTCATCATCTGATGAAGTTTCCGTTGGGATGGTTTTTGGCCCATCTGTAACATCATTGCACGTAATTGGTCTTCGTTAATCGGCGGATTGTCTTTAAGGTAGTTTTCCATGTACTTCCGAGCACCGAAGAAGCCCCCCAGTGCACTGAGGATGGCCACAACGATGATAATCAAAATCCAGATCCAAGTTGCCAAGGTGATTCCCTCCCTTACAAAAGCATTCGTTAAACAATTTTACACAAACTTAACCCAAAATAAAAGAGCGAATCCCAAAAAGACTCACTCTTCGACGTTAATCGTCCCGCAAGCCCTTGTCGCGTTGGACCTGGCGGACTTTTTCTGGGGTGACTTCTTTACCGTTCTTATCGTAGACCTGCATCATTTCGACCTGACTTTTAAAGCTGGCCCGAAAGAGTTTCAGGTACTGTTGCCGTAGGTCGGCCCGCTCCGTCTTTTCGGCGTCCGTCAAGCCACCGTCCTTAGCCTTGTGCGCCAGTTCATTGATGCGTACTAACAACGTGTCCATCGTCTGTTCTGCCATGAAAGTGCCACACTCCTTTTAACTCTAATTTTATTTGGTAAGACCTAAATTTCAAAACATATCTTATCATATCAGGGATAATTTTAGAATTCAACCGATTTAACCGAACATCTGTTTGAAAAGCCCCGCCGGCTATGCTAAAATTAGGCTAAACTATTACAAGAATGACGAACGAGGTGGCAATAACGATGAGCAAAGCTTCTGAAAGTAAACAAATTGCCGTTCTACGCTTCATCTGGGAACGGGTAAACGAAAAGGGCTACCCCCCGACTGTTCGTGAAATCGGCGAGGCCGTCTCTCTTTCTTCAACGTCCACGGTTCACGGGCACATTTCCCGGTTGGAAAAAAAGGGCTTACTGACCAAGGACCCTACGAAGCCCCGCGCCTTAGAGGTTACCGCAGCGGGTCTTGAAGAGTTAGGCGTCCACGAGCAGCAGACCCAGATTCCCGTCTTGGGAACCGTCACCGCCGGAGAACCCATTCTGGCGGTTCAGGAAGCCACGGACTACTTCCCCGTGCCCCCAGAGTTTGAGAGCAGCGAAGATCAACTCTTCATGTTGACGATTCGTGGGGAAAGTATGATTAATATCGGTATTTTAAATGGCGACCAAGTCATTGTGCGGCGCCAACGGTCCGCTGATAACGGCGATGTCGTTATCGCCATGACCGAGGACAACGAGGCAACCTGCAAACGGTTCTTCAAGGAAGCCGACCATTTCCGGTTACAACCCGAAAATGACACCATGGCGCCCATCATCCTCAATAGTGTCACGATTTTAGGCAAGGTCGTTGGCCTCTTCCGCGACGACGTTCATTAACCTTAAAAAGCGTTCTAACCAATTGGCTAGAGCGCTTTTTGTTTGCGGAGCTTTAAATAACTTCACCCTCGTAGCGGCTCACCGGTAACGTTGAGAAGTCATAAGTTGCCAAGTCTTCTGCCTTTACCAGATAAGAACGCAAGCTTTCAGCGATCATCAGATTCACTGTAGCGGATTTTTCGTGAAGAATCACCAGGGGCTTCTTGCTATGGAAGGCATAGCCAATTTCAAAAGCAGTCCCGGAGTCGACTTGGTCATCCACAAAGTCGATCATGGCCACAATGACATCGGCCTTATCAATTTCCTGAACGTCCATCTGGAAGGTCTCGGTGGCCCACTTGGGGGTCCCCATCTCTAAGTCACGAATTTCGTTTAGGCGGGGGCTAAAGACCCGGCCCACTTGGGGATTCGCGTCCAACGCCTTCTCAACCCGGCCAATCCGTTCGAGTTGCTCATCGTCAAAAAAGGGTCCTGCTAGGTAAATATTGGTCACCATAATCTCCTCATTTCTCTTTTCTCTCTGTCTGAAAACATTATAGCGAAAAAATTAACTTTTGGCGACTACTTTTTGAATAATATTCGTGAATTCGCTTTAATTCCATTTATAATAAGTAGCAGAAACGTTTTTTTATTAAATCGTCAAACGACTGGTACTCTCAACCAACGGGCGTCCCCTAAATCATGGCTTGGTTTAGGAGGCGCCCGCTTTAGATGATCTATTTAGGTTAACGGTGACGATACTGCCGTTGTTGATGCTGTCGACCAGCAAGATAATAGGCCGCCGAATCGGTCCCGACCGCTAACTGGCGATCCGCGCCCTGAAGGTCCAGCCGTTGGGTGTACAGGGCCTCGTACTCGGCCACGCTCACGGCGCGCCGATTGGCCAATAGGGCTGTGAGCGCGGCGTCATCGAAGCCCTGTCGGTAATTGGGCTGAAGCACGCCACTGTAGAATTCACCCTCGGCACCGGAACCGTAGCTGAAGCACCCGATGCGGTCCCCTGCCACCAGATCACCGTGCCGGAGCAAGGACAGCAGACTCAGGTACAACGACCCGGTGTAGAGATTACCGACCTGCCGGTTATCCCGCTGACTAGCCTCAAACGCCGCCTGCAACGTTTCTTGCTGTTCCGGCGTGGCTTCGGGTAACACTTGCCGCAGGGCCTTCAAGCCCATCTTCGTGAAGGGGATGTGGAAGGCCAGCGCTGCGAAATCCGCAATGGCTCGGTCAGTCTGCTGCTGGTAGGTCCGCCAAACCGTTTTAAAGAAGTCAAGGTAAACGTTGGTCGAATACTTGCCATCCACTAAGGCTTCGGTCCGACCAAGTGGCCGCCAAAAATCCATCACATCTTCCGTATGATAGCTACTCTCGGCGTCCAGCACTAAAATCTGCGGGTCAGCCGTCACCAGCATGGCAACGGCCCCGCCACCCTGGGTGACTTCACCAGCGGACCGGAGCCCGTACCGGGCAATATCTGAGCCAATCACCAGGACCTGGGCCGTTGGATGACTCCGAACGTAATCGGCCGCCAATTGGAGTCCCGCCGTCGCACCATAGCAGGCTTGCTTAATTTCGATTGCGCGCGTATCTGCGGGCAACTGTAACAAGTGTGCCAGGTAGACCGCGGTCGCCTTCGAATTATCGACACCAGATTCGGTCCCGAATAGAACCATCTTGATGGCCTGACGATTCTCCGCAGTCAGAATCTGCTCGGCCGCGTTGGCCGCCATGGTCACAACATCTTGCGTCGGCGGAATCACCGCCTGCTTGTCCTGACCAATTCCAATATGGTACTTTGCCGGGTCATCCCCGCGAGCCTCCGCCAAATCCGTCATCTCTAAATACAAGCTAGGCGTGTAGAAGCCCAGTCGATCAATTCCAACTGCTACGGTCATCTGCTTAGTCTCCTTTGTCTGCGAAAATCTTATAGAGGTAACCGTACCAGTTTTTTTAGTGAACGGCAAGATATAGATATTGTATATACCAAATAAGCTCTCGCCATCGTCGATTTTGTTCCTAGTCTTTAGCTTATTGTTACCTACAAATGATTAGATTTTACCCTTACGTAGTTCCTTGAGCAACTCCTGTAATTTCTGTTGCTCGTCGGTCGTGACCTGTGGGTACTGTGGGTTCAACTGTCGCAGTTGTTGAGTCAAAACGGCCGCGACCAAATTCCGGGCGGTGGGTTTATCGTCGGCGGGGATCACGTACCAAGGACTCTTTTCGGTCGCCGTGTTGGTCAGCATCTGGGTGTAGGCCTTTTGATAGTCGGCCCAGTACTGACGTTCCTTCAAGTCACTGGTCGAAAACTTCCAGTTCTTCTCGGGACGGGCCAGCCGGCGCTCCAACCGATGGGTCTGTTCGTCCTGGGAGAGGTTCAAGAAAAACTTGTAGACGGCAAATCCCTGGTGACGCAGATAGGTCTCATAATGGCGGAGATCATGGTACCGTTGCTTAAAGAAACGTTCGTTGACGTCCGCCACCTGATGAATGTTGGGCAAGTTCTGGCCCAATAGGATTTCTGGGTGGACCCGGCACACCAGCACGTCTTCATACTGGGAACGGTTAAAAATACGAATCTCCCCTCGCGCCGGCAAAGCCTGATTGATGCGCCACAGGAAGTCGTGCTGCAGATCCACACTGGTGGGCTGCTTAAAGCTAACCACACTGGTCCCGGCCGGATTAAAACCACTGAACACGTGCCGAATCAAGCCATCCTTCCCCGCCGTATCGATTCCTTGCAAAATGATGATGACCCCCGTCTGCTTCTCTGCGTACAGACGCCGTTGCAGGTCATGGAGGACGGTCAAGTCCACTGCCGGAACAGCAGTCGCATCGACCCGCGTCGGCCACTGCGCTAAGTCCATTGGGGCTTCACCCGTGTAACGTGTGATAATTGCATCCATCATTACCATCTCCTAGTTTGTCTATTCATACCATAACATTTTTCTAGGCAACCGGAACGCGTTAACGCTTACAAAATATCTGGCCGGACCAGCCAAAACGGTCGCGTTCTCCCGCGATGATTGCTATACTAAAAGCGTAACCAAGTCGATTGAAGAGGAGTCTCGCAAAAATGAAAAAGATTACCGCATATTTCGTTCGTCATGGGCAAACCATGTTAAACCACTATAACAAGGTTCAGGGCTGGATCGATTCCCCCCTGACTGAAAAGGGCCGGGCCGACGCTAAGCGGGCCGGTGAACAACTCAAAAACATCCCCTTTACCGCAGCGTATAGTAGTGACTCTGGTCGGGCCATTGAAACCGCGCACCTCGCTCTGCGCCAAAATCCCGAAAACATGAACATCGTTAGCTACCAATACCCCGAGTTTCGGGAACAGTGCCACGGCTACTTCGAAGGTAACGACCTCAATCAAATGTGGCAGTTCGTGGGTGCCCAGGTCAAGCTGACCTCCGAGTCCGACGTCCTCAAGACCTACGGGTTGGAGAAGGCCCGCGACCTGATCCACCAGGCCGACCTCTATGGCGAGGCCGAAAGCAACGCCATGTTCTGGGATCGTCTCGACCGCGGCTTCGATAAGCTCCGAGCCAATTCCAAGGATGGCGACCAGGTCCTGGTGGTCTCGCACGGGATGACCATCCGTTCCATCGTTGACCGCTACGCCCCCGAGCTGGATGAGGGCATCGCTACCATCAACGGCAGTATCACCAAGCTAGAGATCACTGACAACGATATTCACGTTGACTTCTTCAACAAGGTTGATTTTCAATCCTAGCTTTTCCGAGAGGAGGAAACGTTATGAAAGACATTCACCGTTCCGCAAGTGATCGGGTCATCGCCGGCGTTCTCGGCGGCCTCTCCCAACACTTTGACTGGAACGTCACGATTGCTCGAGTCTTGTTCATCGTTATCACCATTGCATCGATGTTCACCGGACTGATTGCCTACCTGGTTCTTTGGATGATTATGGGCAATCCCGAATAACCATCGGTCATTAAAAATGCCAACGGCGCCCTATCGGCCGTTGGCATTTTTAAATGTTTTTATTTTTTTGCTGTAAATGCAACATAATTCGTGCTATACTAATTTCTATTCTCAGGAAAGGATGACCACCATGGACCACGTCTTACGCGAAATCGGCATGATTGCCCGCGCACTCGACTCCATCAGTAACGTCGAGTTTCAACAATACGACCTGACCAAGGGCCAGTACCTCTACTTGGTCCGCATCTGCGAGCACCCCGGCATTATCCAGGAACAGCTCAGCCGGTTGGTCATGGTCGACCGGACCACCGTGATTCGTGCGGTTCAACGGCTGGTCGACCACCAATTCGTCGAGAAACGTCCCGACACCGAAAATAAAAAGATTCGCCGGCTCTACCCGACCGAAAAGGCCCGGTTAATCTACCAACGAATCGTGGCCGAAGAGGCCTATTCCGATCGCACAGCCCTGACGGGGATGACCCCTGCAGAGATTCAACAGTTGAACACCCTACTCTACAAGGCCCGACTTAACGTGACGGCCGACTGGGACCGCGTTAAACGCGGCGCCCAGCGTGATTATTAAACTTTAGGAGGACACCTGATGACCCACACCTTACAGATTCACCCCGTAACTATTACTGATTTACCAGCACTACAAGCCGTTAGCCGCGAGACCTTCGCCGCCACTTTCGGTGCCGCCAACACACCTGAAGACCTGGCGAACTACCTCGACCGGGCTTACGCCACACCCAAGCTAACCCGTGAACTCAACAATCCCCACTCCCAATTTTTCTTCATCCAACAGGACGCCGACGTCTGCGGCTACTTGAAGGTTAACGTCGACGACGCCCAGAGCGAAGAAATGGGCCCAGAGAACCTCGAGGTCGAACGGATTTACGTTCGGGTCGCCTACCAGAAGATGGGACTAGGCAAGCAGTTGATTCAATTAGCTGAACAGCTCGCCCACGATGCCGGCAAGACCCGTATGTGGCTGGGCGTCTGGGAACACAATGATAATGCCCGGGGCTTTTATGCCAAACAGGGCTTCCACCAGGTCGGCCAACACACCTTCTCCATCGGGGGCAGTGATCAGACCGATTACTTATTGGCTAAAGACCTTTAGCCGCTAACCAGTCCGTTTTTAAATAGCTATACTGTTGCTCGTCGTGAAACCCATCGGCGAGCTTTTCGTTTTGACGCAAAATCCCCTCCGGTTGAAACCCCGCACGTTGAGCGACCGCGTTACTGGCGGTATTCTCCACGGCGGCCCGGATGACCAACCGGTTCACGGCATAGTCGCTAAAGACCAAGTCACACAGCCCTTTGACCGCCGTGGTCATGATTCCCTGACCCTGGTAGGCCCGTCCCAACCAGTAGCCAATGTCGGCGCTCTGATTCAGCTGGTCGAAGCGGTTACAGCTGATCATCCCGGCGGTAACGCCAGCAACCAGGATCACCAAGTTCAACGACGTCCCCTGACCTAGGTGCCGGTTGGTTTGTTGTAGGAACGCCACTTCGTCTGCCGCCGTGGTCGTTTGGGCCACCCACGGCAGATAGCGCGCGTAATAATCAGGCTCTTTGGCCAATAGTGCAAATAAATCTGGTCCATCTAACGCTGGCCGGGGAACGGCCAACTGAATTCGGGACGTTACCTGATGTGCTAACATGTACATCACAGCTTTCTCATAAGATATTCTCAGTATGTCGCTATCTTCGTGACTTGTACACTTATTTAGCCAATAAAAAACGCTAGCACCCCCATTGGGCAACTAGCGTTTTTATTTGTTTTATTAAGCCTTGTCAACGGCGTGACCACCGAAGCCATGACGCATTGCGGAAACAACCTTACCCGTGAAGGTATCAGTTTCCATTGAACGGTAACGCATCATCAGGGAAAGGCCGATAACTGGCGTTGCAACTTGTTGGTCAAGTGCTTCTTCCAGCGTCCACTTGCCTTCACCAGAACTGTGCATCGTCCCCTTGATTTCATCAAGGTTAGCATCCTTAGCGAATGCTTCTTCACATAATTCCATCAGCCATGAACGAACAACTGAACCGTTGTTCCATAACTTGGCAACGGCTTCGTTATCGTAGTCGAATTGGCTGTGGGCCAAAACGTCGAAACCTTCACCGATGGCTTCCATCATCCCGTATTCAACACCGTTGTGGACCATCTTTAAGTAATGGCCAGAACCAGCGGCACCGGTGTAGAGGTAACCATTTTCTTGAGCGATGCCTTCAAAGACAGGCTTCAAGGCAGCGTCGAAAGCTTCCTTGCTCGTCCCACCAATCATGAAGTTCCCATCATGCCGGGCACCGGATTGACCACCAGAAGTCCCACAGTCGAAGAAGTTGATGCCTTCAGCTTCAGCCTTCTTAGCATCGGCAACGGAAGTCTTCCAGAAAGAGTTCCCACCATCAACGATGTAGTCGCCCTTGTCTAAAACCTTAACCAAGTTATCGATGGTCATTTCCGTTGGCTTACCAGCGGGTAACATCAACCAAACAACCTTTGGTGATGGTAACTTGCTTAGCAGATCGTCAAGCGAGGTTGCAGCTTCGGCACCGAAACCAGCAGCTTGGTCGACAAAGTCCTTGTTCAAGTCAAAGCCCACAACTTCACTACCGTGATCCATCATGTTTTGGGCCAAGTTTAACCCCATCTTACCTAATCCAACTAATCCAATTTTCATTGTTGTCAAATTCCCTTCTATGGTCAAATGAATGTCTTGTAACTTACAGAGCCTATTATATGAAAAATATTTACAGATTTCAAGAAAAAAGACGAAAAAAAGTTACATAATTTGTGAAATTTGTAAATTCACCCCCGTAATCGCCTGATCTACCGCTGGTTTATCAGGTGTCACCCATTCAAAAAAGAATTCGACGCGCGTATAATGTGATCAGCATCAGGAATTTTAGGAGGACTTTTAAATGAAAGCACTTACGATTGACTTTGTCCGTCACGGACAAACGCTCTTTAACATCCTCAATAAACTTCAAGGATGGGCCGACTCCCCATTGACTTCAGATGGCATCGCCATGGCCGACGCGACTGGACAACGACTTCAAACCGTCCGTTACGACCGCTATTACGCGTCCGACCTAAAACGCGCCATCGATACGGCTAACCATATCATCGTGGCTAACGACGGTCCCCATACGGCACCAACGACCTCGCCACTCTTCCGAGAAGTTTACTTTGGCTCCTACGAGGGCTCGGACAACGATGAGGTCTGGGGGGCCATCGCCCGGCCCTTAGGCTGTGTCGACCAGGCCGACATCATCAAACAACGCTCCTTTACCGCGGCTCGCGATGCGATGCACGCCGCCGACCCCCGGCACTTTGCGGAAGACGGGGCGACCTTCTTCGCCCGAATCGACCAAGCACTGGCCCAACTGCTTGCTGATAACCAAGATGGTCAGCGACTCTTAGTCGTCACCCACGGGACGTTCATTCGGACTCTAGCCCTGCGCTTTGGTCCCCAATTCCACCCGGAGAATGGCTATCCCGTTAACGGGAGCGTGACCACCCTGCGTCTCGAGGAAACTTCCGGCGGTGACCGCCAGGCAACCATCCTGGCGTACAATCAACATTAGACGACCAAAAACGTACCGACCCCATGGCCGGTACGTTTTTTCGTTACTTTAAAATCACCTGTAACCCCGCCGCTAGCAGGCCACCCACGATGGGCCCACACATCGGCACCCAGGCGTAGGACCATTCAGCATTCCCCCGGTTTGGGACCGGTAGAAGCGTGTAGGCCAGCCGAGGGCCCCAGTCTCGGGCCGGATTCAGGGCGAAACCGGTGGTGGTTCCCAGCGCCATTCCGACTACCGCAATCACGGTCCCCACGATAAAGGGCTTTAAGCCTTGGGTAAAGTCGCCCAGGTTCAAGAGGATAAAAATAAATGTCCAAGTCGCGATAACTTCCGACAAGAAATTAAAGAGTGGGCTCTGAATCGCGGGCCGCGTTGCAAAGATTCCCACGGAATTCTCCGCCGGATTCTTGGTTTCCTTAAAGTGCGGGTAAAACTGAACCATCACAATGGCCGCCCCCACGAACGCGCCTAGGAATTGCCCCAAAAGATAAGGGAAGACCTGTGCCCACGGAAAAAAGCCAAACGTCGCAAAGCCTAGTGTTACGGCCGGGTTCAAATGGCCGTCGGAACCTAGCGCCCCCGCGACATACACACCCATGGTCACCGCTAATCCCCAAGCAATACAGACCATGGTCCAGTTACTGCCGGTCCCATAAGTGCGTTTCAAGTTTACACTGGCCCCGGTTCCGGCCCCCAGGACCATCAGAATCAGGGTGCCAAAAAATTCACCAATAAATCCACTCACGTGTGTCCACGCTCCTTTATTTTTTTAACAACGTTACAAAGCTTGCTCAGTTTATCATGATTTTTATACACACTGGCGATCAACGCAACTTTGGCGCTTATGGACAACCGGGATTGATTCTCGAACGCTTTCGGCAGCCAACATAGGTTGTAAGCGTTCACAAAGTCGGCAATTTTTGACGGGCTGGATCCCGAATATACCGCCGAAAACGTCCATTATCAGCTTGCATGTATCTTTTATAGTCACAGGTTTTAGCTCGTGCTTTCGCTAGCCAGCCCCCCCTATGCTATGGCATAATGGGTTTTGGAGGTGTTCCCATGGACCAACTCGTCACCGTCTTGCTACAACGCATCGACACCCTGGTTCCGCCACACGCCTTGAACTACGACCTCGAGGGGCTCGACACGGACCAGGAGAACGACCTTCTGACTCGGCTCAAACAAGCCGCACCCGACGTTAAGTTTCGGATTCTAGGGCGGCGCGACCGCGTCTTAGTCATTCGTAAAAAATAAGGCCCCGGCCAATTGCCGCGGGTCTTATTTTTTGATCAGATATTCAAGTTGCCCATATTGAGACCCGCCGTGTTCGCTCAAAGCATCATTCCCCAGGTTCATCTGCCACAAATCGCTAGCTAAGGACAACGACCGCTGGTGGCAGAAGGCCTGTAACTTGGCCAGTCCTCGGGTGATTCCCACAGTCGTATTCTCGACCCGAATCACCGCAAAGTCCCCCGCTGGTTTTTCCACCCGGGGAAGTGCCCGCTGCGTTGTCGCCAGGGTCGCCTCCTTGACCACCCGAAACGCTGCGTCCGCATATCCCGTCGGCTCGGCGTCCGCCAAGTCCGTCAAGAAACCTGACTGTCCCGTGTCCATCAGCGCCAGTGAATCCAACTGCTGATAAAAACTGGCGAACAATTCCGCCACTTCCTCTTCCGTACAAGAGGCCGACGCCTGGGAGCACCAAAAGAGCCGCCGGGGAGACCAGCGAATCGTCGGCGTGTCCAATGCTAAGTCGGCGGTCGCTTGCCGGTTGACCTTCTTCGCCACGATGGTTTGAATCCGGGTCAGTTCTGTTATCTTCTGGTCGATATCGCGCTGAACCACGCCCAATTGGCGGTCAACTTCGGCCGGTTCCTGGTCCTGAAAGTCCTTGACCTGGGCCACACTCATCCCTAACTTCCGTAGCCCCAGGATAAACAGAAGATCATACAGTTGATTGTATTCGTAATAACGGTAGCCCGCTGCACTCTTTTTCGTCGGGCAAAAGACCCCCGCTTCGTCATAAAAAATCAACGTTCGGCGAGTGGTATCCGCCAATTGTGCCATTTCACTTATCTTTAACAACGTCGTCTGCCCCATTTCGTACACCTACCTCCCTAAGAATACCAAAGAGTCGTCCTTTCAACGACTAAAAACGTCTCGATAGACCATGACGGCCGCCGAGACGTTTTTAGCACATCCTTAATCCGTCGTGACGATGACCTGCCCCATTGGTCGGTCGTGTTGCATCACGTAGTCCTGTGCCGCCTGGATATCGTCGAGCTTAAAGACCTTGGACACTGGGATTTGCAGGTGATGTTGGTTAATCAACCCAAACATCTCCTGAATCCAGTCATCATAAACGGCCCCGTCAAAGATGGTCGCGTACCGGCGGCCGTAGAGGTTTTCAAACGGATCAAAATTGTTCCACAGCCACTTTCCGGTCAGTAACCCCACCAAGGTGTAGTACCCGCCAAAGGCTAAGTGACTTAAGGAATCCTCAATCACCTCAGAGCCCACTAAGTCAACGATACCATCGTAATTATCAGTGGTCTTAAGCCGACCTTCAGTATCCAAAATGGCATCGTCAGCACCTAAATCCTTTAACATCTGAAGCCGTTCCGGCCGCCGGGAGGTCGCGGTCACTTGTAATCCCATGGCCTTGGCGAGGACTACGGCCGCGTTCCCGACCCCGGTGGTCCCGCCCCGGACTAAGAGTGACTGACCAGGCTTTAGATTCGTGTATTTGATGGCCCCAAAAGCCGTGTAGAAGGTCTCGGGGTAATTGGCAAATTCCGCCCAAGACCCATCAAAATCGACCGCATGAAGCTGTTCATCGGGAACCAGGGCGTATTGTTGCTCACTCCCATCAAATTCCCGACCAAAACCGCCATTAATGGTCAACACCCGTTGGCCCTTCTTCAATGAACTCGTCTTCGCAGGTTGTTCGACTTCCCCTACTGCTTCGATACCGATGACCCGGGGAAACTTCACGGACGGCGAACCACCCTCGCGCGTTAAGACCTCGTAACGGTGCACGGCAAACGCCCGAATATGCATGACCGTTTGGGTGTCCGTGGCCACGGGAATCGGCCGCTCCTCAATCTTCAAAACTTCTGGACCGCCAGCTTGGTGCACAACAACTGCTTTCATCGTGATTAATCTCCCTTTCCTGTATCGGCTGAATCATTCATGGACTATCATAAACTGTCCCGTAACGTGACAGTCAAGGAAAGCTGCTCTCTTTTTGAAAATTTTCTGATTCGGCACCAACACCAGTCGAACCAATACGGAAAATGCCATCGAACTGGCTAATACCGGCGCGCAGGTTCAAATCCTGTACTCTCCTTATCGATATTAAGTCTGTAATGGGCCGGACACTAAATCGCGATGCATGCTTTTATCTTTAACTTTTGCATCAAGAATGCTTAAATAGAAGTGATTCGTTACTTTAATTTTCACTTGAGGTTGCTTTGCTAAACTAAACTTGGTGGGGTCTGTTCCCTCTATGGGTAACCTCACCCTGTCCACGCCCGAAGACACAAAAAGCTGACACTATTTTACGGGAGGAATTCGATTCATGCATATGACAAAATTTGCAACCATCGGTGTTGCGGCCCTATCGTTGGGACTGGCCTTCTCCACCAGCCAATCAGCCGCCGCGAAAACCTATAAGGTCCATAAAGCCCACTACACCACGGCCAAGGTTGCTAACTTCTCGTCCAGTAAGTACCGGACCGGCTACCTGACCAACCAGCAACGGAATTACACCTTCTACCAGTTCAGCTCGACCGGTACCAAGACTAAGGCCTTCAAGATTAAGAACGCCTTAACCCCGCTCAAGGTTAAGAAGAACGGCAAAAACAGTAAAAACGTGAACGTGTACGACATCATTTTCAAAGGTCAGCACGCCACGGAAGCTTATTGGAAGAGTTACAGTACCGTTTATCCGTACAACTCCCAGAAGCTCGACAGCCACACCATCGTGTCACCAACCACGCCTTACTCCGGCAAGGCCGTATTGCCCCACGGAACTAAAACCAGCAAGTTAACGGTCTGGATGACCGATAACAAGGCTGGCAATAAAAACGTCTTCTACCACCGCGTTAAGGGCGGCTGGAAGTACAGTGGCACCATGTAGCCTACTGGCATAAAAGGACCACCACCCATTCAACACGGGGTGGTGGTCCTTTACTGTTTCGTGACGATTAGTCGTAGTTTAAGTGCTTATCTTGATCCAGGGCATCAATGGCCTGAATCTCATCCGGCGTCAACTCGAAGTCGAAGATGTCGAAGTTCTCTTGAACTCGGGCAACCTTGGAAGACTTCGGGAAGACCACGTAACCGGTGTCAATCTGCCAACGCAGAACAACTTGGGCTGGGGTCTTACCATGGTCCTGAGCAATCTTGGTGATGACCGGGTCGCTTAAGATCATGTGACCGTGGCCGAGTGGCGAGTACCCTTCGTTCACGATACCGTTATCCTGGTCGAACTTGCCCAACTCGGCTTGAACCTTGTAGGGGTGGCGTTCAATCTGATTGACCATTGGCTTAACCTTGGCCATGGCAAAAACTTGGTTCAATTGGTCCTCGGAGAAGTTGGAAACCCCGATGGCCTTGACCTTACCTTCCGTGTAGAGCGTTTCGAGCGCCCGCCAGGTATCCAGCGTCAGGTCAAAGTTCTTTTCGTTTGGCCAATGAATCAGGTACAGGTCCAGATAATCCAGCTGCAGGTCCTTCAACGTCTGAGCGTAGGCGGCTAAGGTGCTGTCGTAACCCTGGTCGGCGTTCCAGACCTTAGACGTGATAAACAGGTCCTTGCGGTCGATGCCGGAAGCCTTGATGGCGGTCCCGACAGCGACTTCGTTTCCGTAGATGTGGGCACAGTCCAAGTGCCGGTATCCCGTATCCAATGCCGTCTTGAGCGCAGCCGGAACGTCCTCATTCTTAATCAGATAAGTTCCAAAACCAAGTACCGGAATTTCGACACCATTGCTTAATTGCTGTGTTTGCATGTCATGACCTCACAATTCTTTAGTTTGTTGATAAATTCAATAATAGGTTAATTGTAACCTACCCGCGAAATCGCTTCAAACTTTTTGCCTTTTAACGTTCTTTGTCCCTATTGTCTGGCACCTTTCTTCAATCAATAATGTTATTACCTATTCAGATGTAAAAGTAGTCCGGACGTATATTATTAATTAGAAATAAATGTGTTTGTAATCGAACTGTCTTATCTACTGGTTATAATGTGTCCAACGAATAATAAAGGAGGATGCTGAAAATGAGTACCTTATTGATTAGTTATCAAGCAAATGATCCGTTAGCCCAGTCGTTTCAGCACCAACTTCAAGAATGGGCGGACGAAAACTGGGACTTCCCCACGGTCAAATTCCACCAGCAACGCACGAAAACCAGCTTTACTGGCTGGCAAGCCATGGAACAGCGTCGTAAGTTTCGACAAGAAATCAAACAGGTTCAGCAGTTCCTAGTAATTATTAGCCGGGACACGTGGCAATCAGAATGGGTCAACTGGGAGATTGAAACGGCGGCTAAACAGGATAAATGGTTGTATGCAGCGAAACTGGATATTCCTTATATGATTCCGATTTCTCTATGGGAAGCTCATCCGCAATGGATTGAACCTTTTGACCAACAGGCATTATCACAGGGCCATATTTAATTCTAATTCTGACTTGCAATTATCACTAATATTGGTAGAATAGATTAAGTAATCACTTGGAGAGTTGGCAGAGTGGTAATGCAACGGACTCGAAATCCGTCGAACCGGCTAATACCGGCGCGCAGGTTCAAATCCTGTACTCTCCTTACTAAATTTATAAACAGAGTCAAAACAGGAATCCTTAGATGGATTCCTGTTTTTTCTTTTTCTACTTATCTATTCGTTCATCAACGTTTCACTAAATCAATATATTACAAACACTATTCTTGCTATCGTTCCAAAAAGCCGTTCCGGGCCCGCACCCGCAACGACTTTTTTTAGTTGATAACCAGTAAGATACTCAACAAAATGATGCCGCCCAAGGCGACCAGGTGCCACTTTTTGTTCTTCACGAAGATGGCAATGTATTCTCGAATCACAGCGTTTGGTAGGAAGAACCCCGACGTCCGGGACCCAATCCCGTCGGCCTTGACCCCCACCTGCTTGGCAATCATCCCCGCCCGCAGCGTGTGGTAGTTATTTGACACAAAAATCACGTGCGGATCGACCGCCCCATCGGCCGTCATCAGTTGCCGACTAAATTGTAGATTCTCCCGGGTGGTCTTCGACTTGGTCTCCGCTATACCAGCACTAACCGGTAGCCCCTCCGATAGCGCATAATCCAACATCGCTTGGCCCTCGGACGTGGTCTCATCGGGCCCCTGCCCACCGGAGAAAATCACCTTCGCTGGATGTCCGGTCTTTTCCATCTGCCGGTGGTAAAAGGCCATCCCCCGGTGAATCCGTTGCTTTAACAGCGGCGAGACCTGGTCACCGTTTAGCAGGCCCGCGCCCAAGACAATGATGTAGTCCTGATTCCAACGGGGCCGGTTAAACTGATAAATCACCAGCATGGTCAAGTAGTTGTAAAACCAAAAGGCCACGTAAAAGACACTCAAATCAATCAGTAAGACGAAAAATTCGTCAACCCTTTGTGGGAGTACCTGACCGGCGAGCTGGTTGACCCAGGGGAGCAACAAAATCGCCACTCCCAGAAACAGGGTCAACATGTTGGCAATCGTATGGGCCTCGCGGCGCCAGACAATCCACGCGTTCCAGAGCAACAGGAAGGCCTGCAGCAGGTACGCCAGACCAATCAGCATCAATACGCCCACAAACAATATCAGACTCACGACAATCAACGGCCGATTGTTGGTCCCCAAGATACTCAGCCCCAACGCCAGCATTAACGAATAAAACGTGGCTGAAAACCACAAACCGTTGCTTAACCGCACCTTATCGCGGTGATAACGCCAACTAAAAACAAGTCCAAAAAAAACGGGTACCGCCCAAATCCAGTACCAAACCGCGGGAATTGAATAACCCACGCTGTCCGCCCCCTTCTACTTACGAAACTTTACCTCACCTTCGAGAATAGCACAGTTCCCCGCCATTTCACATGGGAAGGCCCTCAAAGGGTGACTGATTTCCCCGTCTTGGGGCTAAACCATTCCACAAAAAACTCTCTGAGGTTTTCGCTTCGCTCAATCCTCGTAACCATTGCATGAAACAAACCACCTTTCCCGGTATACTTACGGGGAAGGTGGTTTTCGTTCATCGTGGCCTTATTGGTGCTGGTTTT
>DXGJ01000045.1 GCA_019113985.1 Candidatus Levilactobacillus faecigallinarum | reverse complement strand
CGGTCGCTAGGGTCAGGCCGGGCACAATGTGGTTCAACAGGGTCGATTTTCCGGCCCCAGTCTGCCCCATGATGACCGTCTCCTGGTCGGCCAGCAAGTCCCGCAGATGATCCAAACCCGGTTCCGCGAAGGGGTCACGGGTCAGCACCACCGGATACCCCACCCGACGGTATGCCGCCGCAAGGTCAACGAACGTCTGATACCGGTCGTCGTCGATTAGATCGGTCTTGGTAAAGTAAATCACCGGTTTGATGTGGCTGACCTCTAACGCAATCAGCTGCCGGTCTAAGAGGTTCGTTGAAAATTCCGGTGACGCGACCGCAGTTACCACGACGCCCTGGTCGATGTTGGCCACCGGCGGCCGGGTCAACGCGTTATCCCGCGGTAAAATCTCTAAGATATACCCTTCCTTGGGCGTTGAACTCTCAAAGCGCACCCGATCGCCTACTAGTGGCGTGATGCGGCGCTTACGAAAGTTTCCGCGGGCGCGTGTCCGATACAGTTGTCCGTCGCTAAACACGTCGTAGAAGCCGCTTAGCGATTGACGAATCTGTCCCTCTGCCATGAAGCACCTCCTTTTATCGACTAAAAAAGCTCAGTCCTCTTTTATTATAAAAGAACTGAGCCATAAATGCAGGCATTTTTACGAATTTTTCGTGACGTGACTATCCTCACCAATCACTTCGCCGTTGCGGACAATCTTGTACGCCCCGGACTTCCCGTGACTGACCGTAAACGGTAGGGTCACAGTCGTGTCATCGGTAATCGTCATTTGTTTATAAACAGACCCCAGGTCGTGGTCCTGATCCTTCAGGTAAATCTGCACCAGGTTCTCCGTAGCGGCGCTATCGCTACTGCTATCATCGTCACTACTGCTGGTACTGGATGAACTGCTATCGAACGGAATCTTGACCCGGACACTGAACTGGTCCGTCGCGGGGCTCGCACTCTGCTCACCCCGGGACATGGTCAGTGTAATCTCGTCACCCTCCTGGACCACGGCGCCCTCACCCGGCGACTGCCGGATGACCTTGCCCTTGGCGACGTCGCTAGAATAGGCGTAGCTAAAGGCCAGGTTCAGATTATGACTGGCCGCGTAGTCTTGGGCTTGGGTCTTGGTCTTCCCAGTCAGATCACTTAACGTCACCGTCTGGGTCCCGGTCGAGACCGTGAAGGTGATCGACGTCGCCTTGGGGACGACCTTACGACCAGCTGCCACGCTTTGCTGGATGATTTTCCCCGCCGGAACGCTGGTTGAATGAACCGACTCACGGTGGACCGTGAAGCCCAATGCATCAAGCTTCGCCGCAACACTGGTGTAGGAATCCCCCTGATAATTGTCCAGGGTTACCTGCTTGGGCCCCGTACTGACCCAGAGATCAACTGCCGTGTTGCGCTTTAGCTGGGTGCCCGATTGCGGTTCAGTCCGGACCACCCGGTGGACCTTGATGCTGGCACTGGCCGTTTTATGGATCCGGCCCACCTTAAGATGGGTCGCGACCAGCGCCGACTGAGCACTGGCCTGTTGCCGACCGACCACGTTCGGCACGCTGACCATCTGGGGCCGGAATAGAGCGACCCCGATACCAACGCCCGAAAGTAGCAACAGGATAATTAGCCCGGCCATCATGAACTTTCGCCGGCGAGGATGCCGGTACTTGTACTTCCGATGTTCCTTCTCGTCGGCTGCGGTCTTGGCATCGGACGCACTGGCCGTGCTCGCCTGCGGCTGAGTCGCCGCCTTGGCGCTGGTCGTTGGCTGACTAACCGCCGACAAGTCGTTCAGCGCACTGAGGGGCAAAACCTTGGTCTCGCCATCGTCGTCGCTCTGGGGCACGAACCGTGCCTCATCAGCCCGGTCAGGCGATAAGGCCGTCCGCAGGTCCTGCGCCATGGCCCCCACCGTCGCATAGCGGTCCTGAGGACGCTTGGACGTGGCCCGAAAGACCACGTTTTCCAACGCTTGGGGAATTCGGGGATCCGTGTCCCGCACGGCCGGAATATCCGACTGGAAGTGTTTAAGTGCAATGGAGACCGCCGTTTCCCCCTCGAAGGGCACGGTACCCGTCAACATTTCATACAGGATAATCCCCAACGAATAGATGTCGGACTGCTTGGTCGCCATTCCGCCACGAGCCTGTTCCGGGGAGAGGTAATGAACCGACCCCAGGACCGTGTTGGTCTGGGTCAGGCTGTGCTCCGATAGGGTCACCGCGATACCAAAGTCGGTAATCTTGGCGATTTGATGCTGATCGATCAAGATATTCTGCGGCTTCAGGTCCCGGTGGATGATGTTGTGTTCGTGTGCCAGTTTCACGGCACCCAGGATCTGTTCCATAATCTGAATAACTTCACGGTAAGGAATCGGGAAGTGGTCCTTGATGTACGCTTTGAGGTCAGTCCCCTCGACGTACTCCATGACGATGTACTGCATCCCATTTTCCTCACCCACGTCGTAGACCTGCACGATATTGTCGTGGACCAGCTCAGTTGCGGCTAAGGCCTCCCGTTGGAACCGCCGGATGGTACTGGGATCATCGCGGAGGTCTAACCGGAGAAGCTTCACCGAAACGTCGCGGTCTAAAATCAGGTCGTGTGCTAGATAAACGTTGGCCATTCCGCCTTCGCCTAGGGCGCGAATAATGCGGTAGCGGCCACTCAAGGTGTATCCCGCGCGCATTTAACTCGCCGCCTTTCCACCGTTAGCGGTCACAATCAAGACGGTAATGTTATCCAGGCCACCGGCATCATTGGCCATCTTGACCAGCTGATCACACTTCTCATCCGGTGTTTGATGACTCATTAATACCGTGGCAATCTGCTGATCATCGACCATGTTGGTCAGACCATCCGTGCAGAGCAAGAGCTGGTCGTTTAAGACCAACGGGTAGGTGTTCAGGTCGAAGTTCGCGTCGCTGGAGATGCCCAGTGACCGAATAATCACGTTTTTCTGGGGGTGGTGCCGAGCCGCCTGGCGACTGATTTCGCCGCGTTTGACCAGCTCGTTGACCAGGGAATGATCCTCGGTCAGTTGCCGGAGTTGCCCATCCCGGAGTAGGTAGGCCCGTGAATCACCGATGCTGGCAATCACCACTTCATTGGTGAAGTAGACCGCCGCGACCAGCGTGGTCCCCATGCCGTTCAGGTCGGCAAACTGGTTCGATTTTTCAATAATCGACCGATTCTCCGCCGTAATCTGGTGGCTGATCCATGCCCGCGCATCCTGAGTGGTCGCCCACTCGGTCAGCTCGAAGGCGTGACCCAGGTGAGAAACGGCCATGGCACTGGCAACGTCCCCGCCCTGGTTTCCCCCGATACCGTCAGCAATCAGGGCTAGGTGCTGTCCGGCTTGGTTGGTGAATACATCGACGTAGTCTTGATTATCGGCGCGTTGCTTCCCAATCGCCGTTCGATAGGCTACTTCCATCGTGCGTCACCTACGCTTTCCGCCGCATCGCACTGACGAAGAAACCGTCGGTGTCAAAGTCATCGGGGTAAATGGTCAACGTATCCGTGGTCCGGTCGTCCTTCACGCCCCGCGTGGTCGTGACCCGAACCAACTCAAAGTTCGGGTGGGTCGCCAGGAACTGGTTCACCACGTCGTTGTTTTCGGTATCCAGAATCGTGCAGGTGCTGTAGACCAGGGTCCCCTGGCGCTTCAATTTCCGGCTCACGGCATCTAGGATGGCCAGTTGAATCTGTTGTAAGTGCTGGCTGTCCTCTGGTGTCTTATCGTACCGAATTTCCGGTTTCCGGCGAATGAGACCGATTCCGGAACACGGTGCGTCGACCAAGATTTTATCGAAGGTGTCATTTTTGAATTCGTTGTCCACTTTACGGGCGTCTAGCGCCATCGCGTCGACCCGGTCGGCCACGTGCAACCGTGCGGCGTTCTTGGCAATCAACTTAACCTTCTTTTCGTGCAGGTCCAGGGCCGTCACTAAGCCACCAGCTGCTGGGTCGAGGGCCGCGGCAATCTGGGTGGTCTTCCCACCAGGCGCAGCGCAGGCGTCGAGGACCTGGTCACCGGGTTGAATCTGTAAGGCTTCGACCGGCAACATGGCACTCTCGTCTTGGATCGTCAGCTGACCATTCTCAAAGAGTTCACTGTGGTTGGCGGGTTGACCGTCAACCCGCAGCGCATCCCCAGCAACCTCGCTGACCTGAACGTCATAACCCGCGGCCTCTAAAGCGGCTTGAGCGTCAGCGACCGTTGAAACGGCGGCGTTGACTCGCACCGACTGGGCGGCCGGCTGGTTGATGGTCTCCAAAATACTGGTGGTCTTCTGGTCACCCACCTGCTTTTGCAGGTCTAAGACCAACCACTGGGGCATCGAGTAGGTCACACTGAGCCGTTCAGTCGGATCAGTAATGGCGTTCACGTCGGGAACCCCTTCGCGGTCGACGGCGTGCAAGACACCGGTCACAAACCGACGAATTCCTTCGTGACCCCGGTCCTTAGCAATCTCGATGGCTTCGTTGAAGATGGCCCGGTTCGGTACCCGGTCCAGGTAGAGCATCTGGTATAACGAAATCAGGAGTGTCATCTTGACCCAGGTCTGGACCTTCTGATTCGGCTTGATGAAGTGACTTAGGTAATATTCCAGGGTCAGTTGGTGCTGGATAGTCCCGTACACGATGTTGGTCAGCAAGCGCCGGTCGGCATCGTTTAAGGTACTGTGCGCAATCATTTTATCTAATTGTAAGTTTGAGTAAGCGCCGCCCGCGACCCGGGTCAACGCATCAACGGCCATTGACCGTGCTGTTTCTAATTCGTCCATTATTTCGCCACCTGTTCGCCCACTTGGAGCGCGTCTGTTGTCCCATTCAGAAAGTCCGTGATGCTTAACTTCGGCTTCCCAGCTGGTTGAAGTTCGTCAATGCTTAAGACCCCGTGGTCACCGGTTGCGATGGCCAAGTGGTGCTTGTCTTTGCTGACCAGTTGTCCCGGCGCAAGGTCGGTGGTCTGATCCAAAATCGTCACGTGCCAGAGCTTGGTCCGGACATCGTTCAAGTAGATGTGCGCCGTTGGGAACGGCCGTAAAGCCCGGACCTTGCAGTCAATCAGCCGCGCGGGCAACGTGATGTCGATCCGTTCTTCGTCCGACTTGATGGTTGGCGCGAAGGTGACCTGACTTTCATCCTGCGGCGTTGGCGTGATTTCGCCGGCCAACAGCTTCGGCAGAGTCGCCAGTAACAGGTCTCGGCCCACCAGGCTCAACTTATCAAACATACTGCCGACGTCGTCTTGGCCGGTGATGGGAATCGCCTTTTGGGAAAGCACGGCGCCAGCATCCATCTTCTTCTCCATGAACATGATGGACACCCCGGTCTCCTTGTCACCATTCATGATGGCGTAGTGGACCGGTGCCCCGCCCCGATACTTAGGTAACAGGGAGGCGTGGACGTTGACCGCAGCGACCTTGGCCGCCTTCAACAGCTTAGTCGGTAAAAATTGCCCAAAGGCGGCCGTCACGATGAGGTCGGGTGCCAGGTCAATCGCGCGGGCCATTTCGGGACTGCCACTGATCTTTTCGGGTTGGAGGACCTCGATGTCATTGGCCACGGCCACTTGTTTCACCGGCGACGCGGTCAACACGTGTTTCCGACCGACCCGACGATCGGGTTGGGTCACAACGGCCAGGACATCGTAGTCGTGGTCGATCAAGCTTTGGAGAATCGGCGCGGAAAATTCCGGCGTTCCCATAAAAATAACTGAAGTCATCGTTGCACCATACTTTCTTGAATTGTCTACATAAAGTTCATGGGTTCGGGGTCAATGGTAATCGCCAGCCCCCGTTGGGCCTTCTGCGCGCCCTGACGAATCTGTTCCAGGACCGCGCTGAGTTGCGGCTCCTGTTTGTATTTAATCACAACTTGATAATAATACTTCCGCTTGACCCGCGCAATCGCCTTGGGTGTGGGACCCAAGACAATGGCGTTGGCACTCAGCCCTTTTTTCAGGACGCTCACGATTTGATACATCGCCTTAGCGGCAACCTGCTCGTCCTCGTGGCTCGCGGTCAGTTGGACGGCGAAGTAGTACGGTGGGTAATTCCCCTGGTGCCGCATGTGCATCTCGGTCACGAAGAACCGCTCGTAGTCCTGGCTTTGGGCCAGCTGAATTGCGTAGTGCTCGGGGTTAAAGGTCTGGATGTAGACCTCACCGGGTTTTTCGGCCCGGCCCGCCCGGCCGCTGACCTGCGTCAGCAGCTGGAAAGTCCGTTCACTGGCCCGGAAGTCGGGCAACCCCAACGCGGTGTCGGCGTTCAGCACGCCGACCAGGGTCACGTTTGGGAAATCAAGCCCCTTAGCAATCATCTGGGTCCCCAAGAGGATATCAGCCTGATGGTCGCCAAATTGCTTGAGTAACCGTTCATGAGCGCCCTTACGCCGGGTGGAATCCACGTCCATCCGCAGGATTCGTGCGGCTGGTAACAACTCGTGAAGCGCCTTTTCAATCTTTTGGGTTCCAGTCCCGTAGTACCGAATCTTGTGACTCTTGCAGTTGGGGCAGACCCGGGGAATCGGCTCTTCGTGACCACAGTAGTGACACTTCATGCTGTGGGTGTCGACATGGAGGGTCAACGAGATGTCACAGTTGGGACACTTTAACACGAAGCCGCAGTCTCGGCACATCATAAACGACGAGTAGCCCCGTCGGTTAAGCATCAAGACCACCTGTTCCTGGCGGTCGAGGCGTTCCTGAATCGCGGTCAACAGGGGCTGAGAAAAATCCCCGTTACCGTTTTGCTTCATCTCTTCACGCATGTCCACGACGTGCACGGTAGGCAACGGGTGATCGTTGACCCGGTGGGCCAGCGTCAGACGCCGATACAGGCCCTTAGCAGCCCGCGCACGGGTCTCTAGCGATGGGGTCGCGCTCCCCAGAACCACCGGACAGTTGTGATACTGTCCCCGCCACAACGCGACGTCACGGGCATGATACCGGGGATTCTCATCTTGTTTATAGCTACTCTCATGTTCCTCGTCCATGATGATGATGCCGAGGTCGTGGACGGGGGCAAACACGGCCGACCGAGCGCCGACCACCACCGTGGCCTCGCCGCGGTCGATACGCCGCCACTCGTCGTACTGTTCCCCCTTAGATAGGCCGCTATGCAACACGGCGACCTGGTGGCCGAAGCGCGCCTTGACCCGGTTGGTCATCTGCGGCGTCAGGGCAATTTCCGGCACCAACATCAGGGCCGTCCGCCCCATGGCTAATGCCTGCGCGATGCTTTGCAGGTAGACCTCGGTCTTCCCACTACCGGTGACGCCTTCCACTAGGAAGGTCGTCGCCTGCTGGGCAGTCACGGCCCCACCGATGGCGTCGACGGCCGTTTGTTGTTCGGTATTTAGGGTCAGTGGCTGCGTTGGCTTAACGGGTCGGGCAAACGGGTCACGATAAACCTCCAAGGGTTGCTTGTTGGCCCAGCCCTTAGTGACGGCGGTCCGGATGACCTCGGCACTGACGCCGGCGGCTTGGCCGACCTGTGCCTGGGCGACCGGTTCACTGGTCAGGGTCTGGAGATACGCCAACAGTTGTGCCTGTTTTGGCGCCCGCTTGCTAACGGCGGTCTCGATTTCTTTTAACTTATTCACCGGGAGGGCCGGGACGATACCCGGCGTGGTCTTCACGGCGGCGTGGTCCTTGACTTGATAGGTCACCGTGACCTTGCCCGCCCGCCGTAGTTTTAAGAACGCGGCCAGGGTCTGGTCGTCGAGCTTCTCACTGTCAAAATCGCGGACGTCCGCCTCGGGGAAGTATGTGGCCCGCTCGGCGGCCGTCATGTCATCAGTCGGCGTAATCTGGCGTTCGACCTGCGTCTTCAAGAGATTCGGTAGCATGGTCTGAATACAGGTAATGCGAAAGGCATAGGTCGTGGTGGCCAACCAATCGGCCAGCTGCCGCAACTCGCGATTCAGTACGGGCGCTAAGTCCAGGACTGACTGGATGGGCTTTAACTCGCCGTCATACTGGGTGTCATCGCTAATTCCCACGACGAACCCGGAGACGACGCGATGGCCAAAGGGCACGGTCACCCGCATACCGGGTTCAACTTGGTCCTGAAGGGTTGTCGGAATCGCATAGGAATAAGGGTCATTGGTTTGCATGGTTGGCACGTCGACTAAAACCTGCCCAATTTGTGCCATCGTTTCTCACCTCACTTTTTGGTGTTCAGTAATCCGGCGACCTGTTCGATTAGAAGGCCAGCAATCACCGGCTTGGCGGCCACGGGCGTCTGTTGCTGGTGACCATCGGGAAACAGGAACGTGACTTGGTTATTGTCCCCGTTAAAGCCAATGTCGGCTCGCGAAACGTCGTTGGCTGCCAGTAAGTCGAGGTGCTTCTTGGTCAACTTCTTTTGACCGTTCGCTAAGAGATTCTGGGTCTCGGCAGCAAAACCGACCACAATCTGGCCGGGACGCTTTTGGTCCGCCACCCCTTGCAGAATATCGGGTGTTTTTCTGAGGGTTAACGTCAGTTGGTCGTTGTCCGGCGTCTTTTTAATCTTCTGATCGGCGGCCGTGACGGGTTGGAAATCCGCCACCGCGGCCGCCATAATCAAGACATCAGTCCGAGGAAAACGGGCGTTCACGGCGTCGGCCAGGTCCTGGGTACTTTCGATGGGCACCGTGGTAACCCCCACGGGTGCCGTCAGCTTAGTCGGGGCCGTGATCAACGTGACGTCCGCCCCAGCTTGCTGAGCCGCCGCTGCGACGGCATACCCCATCTTGCCAGAGGAATCGTTGGTCAAAAAACGAACGGGGTCGAGCCGCTCACGTGTCCCCCCGGCAGTCACCAGGACGCGTTTGCCGCGGAGATCACCGTGGGCCGCCGCGGGTGCAGGCAAGGCCTGGAGTTGGGCAACAATCTCGTCGGGCTCAAGGAAACGCCCCTGACCGCTGTAACCCTCAGCTAAGGCCCCGGTTGCTGGTTCCAGGACCGTGACCCCGTCGGCGATTAACTGTTGGCGGTTGCGTTGGGTCGCGGGAGCCGCCCACATGTGACTGTTCATGGCAGGAACCACGACCTTCTGGGCCGCGGTCGCTAACCAGGTCGTACTAGCAGCGTCGTTGGCCAGACCGTTGGCGAATTGGGCCATTAGGTTGGCACTGGCCGGCGCGGCTAAGGCCAGCTCCGTCCAATCCGCGAGTTCGATGTGCTCGATGTTGCCATCGGCCTGCCACCAGCCGGCGTCCGTTAGAACGGGTTGCTTGGTCAGAGCGGCAAAGGTCGCCGGCGTGATGAACCGGCTAGCCGCCTCGGTCAAGACCACCCGAACTTGTGCCCCGGCGCGTTGCAGGGCCCGAGCAAGTGCCGCTGCTTTATAACTGGCAACACTGCCACTAACTGTTAAGGTAACGTGTTTGTCTTGAAGCATCCTGAACCTCCCTTTCTGACTAAAAAGGCCAGATTACCTACCGGCAACCTGGTCTTTCCTAGCACCCAACTTAGGCGTTTAAATCTTTTTCGTCCGGATCGATCATTAAAGCACCGGCCGCGATTTCTTCTAATGCTCGGCCAATCGTCTTGGGCGACTTATATTCGGTCAAGAGTGGCTTGGCACCGGCATCTAATTCGTGTGCCCGCTTGCTAGCCAGCATAATCAATGAGTACCGGGAATCAACTTGCGCTAATAAATCATCAACTGAGGGATAAAGTAGCATGTTTATTCGTCTCCAATCATCTGTTCGTAATCCGGCATTACTCGGGTTACCCGTAAACGTTCACTGCGAATGATCATCTGGATGCGGTCAACGGCATTGCTGACCTCGTCGTTTACCACGGCGTAATCATAATTCCGCATCATCCGAATCTCACCCACGGCCTTTTTGATCCGCTTGTTAATCACGTCCATGGCATCCGTGCCCCGACCAATCAAGCGGTGCTTTAATTCCATTAAATCAGGCGGCGTCAGGAAAACGAAAACGGCATCGGGACAATTGGCCCGAACTTGCATGGCACCGTTCACTTCGATTTCCAGAAAAACGTCCTTACCCTGATCAAGGGTCTCATTAACATATTTTAACGGGGTACCGTAGTAGTTGTCAACATACTTGGCGTACTCCAACATCTCACCGTTACGAATATTTTCTTCGAACTCTTCTTTAGAAACAAAGTAGTAATCGACACCGTTTACTTCACCCTCGCGGGGCTTCCGGGTCGTCATTGAGATGGAGTAGGAAAAGTCGGTGTCACCCGTTTCAAAAAGTGCCTTCCGAACAGTTCCCTTACCGACTCCCGAAGGACCCGAGAGCACAATGAGCATTCCACGTTTCGCCATTGTTCAAAAATCCCTTCATGAATAAATTCTGACCGAGTCGTCACGACCGGCATTCTATAATCTATAGGTTACTATATTACCACTCTTTAACGGTTTATGCGTGCTTCGATGTCGAAAAAACCAAAATCAAGAAAAGACTTGCAATCTTGAACACGTGTTCGTATAATAGAAATACACAAACAAACGTTCGAGGTGATCAGCATGGAAGACTCTACTGCCCGTCGACTGGCAACGATTACGAATCGGGTTGCCACCGTCTATCAAGAATTTTTTGGTGACCTGCCCATGGTCAATGGCCAAGTCGTTTATCCGCAAATGCCCGCTTTTCAATTAGATTATTTCATCCAACAGGCTGTGACCCGGCACTACCGGGTCCAACTCCAATTCAAGGCGGCACCAGAGGTCGCCCCCATGACGGTCAGTGGGTATCTTCAACAAGATGCCGCCGACCATTTGATCCTGCGCTCCGGCAAGCTCACCACCATCGTGGTCCCCACGATGCTGCGGTCGATTCAGCGCCTGCGTTTACACTAAACCGTCCTTCAAACCAATACGCGTTAACCAACATCCCTATTCCATGTCGGTTAACGCGTATTTTTCATACCGTTCTTCTATTCTGCGGTTAATTCTTGGACCGATTGCGGCGCCAAGCCGTGTAGCTTAACGTGCCACCGACTAACAAAACAAGACCAAAAATAATCATTCCTGCCATTTTCTGTTCACTAGTTTGTGGTAACCGTCCCACTGTAGCATGTCGTTTAGCCGTTGCCGTAGGTGTATTGGCTTGCTGGCTAGTCATCACGCGTTGGGTCGATGAAACCGGCGTATCAGACTGGCCATTGCCAGTTGCATTATTTTCTCCGCTACCACCAGCTGCTGGCGTCGAAGAACTCGATGTTTCGTTTAAAGAACTTGAGGAACTGGAAGAACTTAAACTGCTAGAACCGTTTGAACCTGAAGATGACGATCCATTATTTGTCGGGTTCGTTGGCGTTGTCGGTGTAATTGGTGTCGTTGGAGTCTGTTGATCCTTAAACATCACTGTTTGCACTGCTGTTGCATCAACTTTAACTGTAAAAGTAGCAGCCTGATTGTTAAGATCATAGCCAGCTGGTGGCGTAATCTCAACAAATCGATATTCGCCGACTGCTAAATCACCAACATAAATTTGACCACGATCATCCGTCGTCAGCTTTGTTGCCTTTGATACATCACTGTAGCTACCGTCAGTATTTTTCTGTTGCAATGTAAATGTCGCTCCGGATAAGACTGTGTTTATGTCGACAGCATCAACTTTGGTAAGCATCACTTGACCCGGTTTCTTGATGGGTGGCGTAATCGTCTTAGCATCCTTAACTGTGACCATTGTTGTTGCGTCCGTGCCAACCTTAAAGGCCTCGGTTGGCTGAGCCAACTGATAGCCAGCTGGTGCTTTGACTTCAACAAACCGATAATTTCCAACAGGGAGATTTGTGACATGAATCTGCCCCTGCGTATCTGTGGTCAGACCAGTCTTGTCCGTCACATTACTATAGCTACCATCGGTGTTTTCTAGTTGTAAATCAAACACGGCACCGGCGAGCTTCGTGGCTGTATCGGTCGCATCAGTCTTTATCAGCGTGATACTTCCCTTATCAATCGTCTTCACATCTTTGACCGTCACCGTTGCCTCAGTATCTTTGGCGACTACAATCTCTTGAGGGGCACTACTATCCTTTTCATACCCTTTCGGCGCTTTCACTTCAACAAACCGATAAGTACCAGCAGGTAAATTTGTGACATGAATCTGGCCCTTTTCGTCCGTGTTCAGACTGGTCTTACCTTTAACATTAGTGTAAGCCCCGTCCGTGCCTTTTTCTTGCAAATCAAATACGGCATCCTTTAACCTGGTTGCTGAATTAGCCGCATCTTCTTTTGTCAGCGTAATGCTTCCTTTATCTTCTTCAGGCTTCCGCGCATCTTGAACCGTAACTGAAGTTGTAGCATCCTTGGTTACAGTGACCACCTGTGGTGTATCCTGATTCAGACTATAACCATTTGGTGCGGTCTTTTCGACAAAACGATAATCGCCAACTGATAAGTTATCAACGTGAATTTGACCCTTTTCATCCGTTGTAAGCCCGGTTTTATTGTCAACGTAATGACCATCAGCATCTTTACGTTGCAAATCAAACACCGCGCCAGATAGGACCTTGGTTGCATCTGACTTATCAACTTTTGTCAAAGTAATATTACCAGTGGCGTCCTTCGGTTCATCCGTCTGCGAAACCGTCATATTTGCCTTCTTAATTTCAAATTTAACCAACTCTGAATTAAGCTTATAGCCAGTTGGTGGCGTAGTTTCACTGAAGGCATAATACCCAGCAGTCAAATCTTTGAACAGTACCTGTCCCTTATTATCCGTCTTTTGGGTTCCAATTATCGTAGCTGTGGAAGCCGTATAGTTACTGTCCGTATACTGTTTTAGTGTATATTCAGCGCCTTCCAGAGGTACTGGCGTCTTACCATTGTCAGTTTTAGTCAATTGAGCGGAATACTGACCGTCTCCAACCCCACCGGGCCGTTGCCACGTGTAGCTAGAATTAACCTCAACTGGGGTCTTATTGGTCGTCGTTCCATCGTTACCAACTGCTCCTGTCGTTCCATTATCTGCCGTTAAGTCTGCCCGGTTCGTAAAGGTCGCTGTATCTTTACCCGTTAGGTCTCCTGGTGTTGTTTGATATGTAAACGCCGTTGTTTTTTTAACATTCAAAAAACGAAATGTAATCTTCTGACCCTCAACGGTAACTGTTGGTTTTTGATCTCCGGCGGTAACCATGTTAACTGAATCATTGATATATTCTTGGTCTTCCCCTAAGTAATCAACAACCGTCGTATTCCCATAATCTTTACCTTCGTTATTAATCGAAATATTCCAAGTAATTTTCGTTGGTACGCCGTTAGCATCCCGGTCATTATCACTGACCCAGCCAACCTTCGAAATTGCTCGAGCCGTTGAATCTGTCGACGTCCCACCGGCATCATAAGAACCACTGGTCAGGATTTCAAATGTTGCCGATCGTGACGTCATACTAGTTAACGCATCCGTAAAGGTGATAACTCCTGTGTTAGTGGCACCGGTAATAGCAATGGTTCCAATAACTGCTCCCGTCCCCTTTTGGACAATTGTTCCAGTCGCATTTCCCGAATATAGACTCGTCTTGGGCAAAGTGACCGTAGCCGTATCCCCGGCTTTCAGTTTAAAAGCATTGCTGTCATCATCAATGCTAAATGCATAATGTAGTTTATACTGATCACCCTTTTTTAAGGGTGCATTGATATCCTCAATTGGCGTTTCCTTATCATCATGTAACAAACCAATTGAGCTAGGTGCAGATAGCCCCGTAATATGACTATCTATATTTGTTGTCCCGTTGCTACTGGCCGTATTATCCGCTCGAACGACCGAATTACCTAAAAATATTATAATTGTTGCTGCCAATGGTATTAATAACCAACCTATTTTTCGCCACATAATTCCTGCACCTCTCACTAAAAGTGTTACATTATTTATTTCAAGTATAACGCTAATAGATAATTATATTAACGGAAAATTAATATATAGCTAAAAACATTTTTATCAGTTATCGTTAAGCAAAAGCTTATTTTAAGACGTAAACCGGAGAATTGATAAATTATACATATAAAAACGGTTCATTTCCCATAACTGCTGGGAAATGAACCGTTTTAACTAACCGGAGGCTACTCTTATCGTTTTGCCTTCGCCTCATCCGCTAAATTCAATAATTCTTGGGCGTGTTCAATCGCCAGCTTGGTGACCTGGGTCCCTGCCGACATTCGGGCGAGCTCATCGACCCGCTTATCGGCATCGAGCCGCGTCAGTTGAGTCTTGGTCCGGTTGCCCGTAATCTGCTTCGAGATGAAGTAGTGGTGGTCAGCCATCGCCGCCACCTGCGGTAAATGCGTGATACACAGGACCTGCGAATCGCTGGCGATACCGCTGATCTTCTCGGCAATCGCCTGGGCGACCCGGCCGCTGACCCCGGTATCCACTTCGTCGAAGATAATCGACGTGACCCCCTGGGACTCGGAGAAAATCGTCTTGAGGGCCAGCATGATTCGGGAAAGCTCCCCGCCGGATGCGACCTTTGCTAACGGCAACATCGCTTCGCCGGGATTGGTCCGCAAGTAAAACTCAACGTGGTCCAGTCCCGAGCTCAACAGCGTCTTTGACCGGTCGAAGTGGACCTCAAAGACCGTCTTGTCCATGTAAAGGTCGGCGAGTTCCTGATGAATCGCCTTCTCCAACTTCTTGGCGGTCTTCTGCCGGGCCTGGCTCAACTGTTCACCTAACTGCCGTAGCTGGGACTCCTGTTGACTAACCCGTTCCTCCAAGTCATCGGCACTCTCGTCGGTGGCCTCCATTTGTTTGAGTTCCGCGGCAATCTGGTCATAGTACTTCAAGACCTGTTCCTCGGAATCTCCATACTTATACTTTAATTGATTGATAACCTCTAGCCGGCGTTCGATTTCGTCCAAGCGGCCCTCGTCCCAGTCCTGTAGATCCAACTGCGACGAGACATCACCCACAGCGTCCGTCAGCGCATAATAAGCCGTCTCCAGCCCACTGGTGATCTGCTGGAAAGCCGGATCAAAGTCAGCAATCCCCCGCATGGCCTGCAGGGCATCGCTGAGCTGATCGTTAACTCCAGGTGCGGCTTCCTCCCCGGTCAGGATGGCCTGGGTCTTCTGCAACCCGTCGTTAATTTTCTGATAGTTATCCAGACGGTCACGTTCCGCCGTCAACTGGTCTTCCTCACCAGGCTGGAGCTGCGCCGATTCAATCTCGTTGACCTGGAACGTCAACATATCGAGGTGTTGGGCCCACTCTTTCTCGTTCGCTCGCCGGTTTTCTAGTGTCGCCCGCAGCTGTGTGTAGTCCTGATAGGTGGTGGTATAGTGCTTGCTCAGAGTTGCCACGGTTTTCCCCGCAAACTCGTCGAGCATCCCTAGATGCTTCTCGGGCCGCATCAACTCCTGATGTTCATTTTGCCCGTGAATATCGACGGCGGTCTCCCCAATTCGTTTTAGCGTATTGGTGTTGACTAACATCCCGTTGACCCGACAAATATTGCGCCCGTTGGTGTGAATCTCGCGCTGTAAGATGACGCTGCCATCATCATGGTCGATACCGAGCTCATCAAGGACCCGGTACGTTACGCCATCGTCGGGGAACACAAAGCTCCCCTGAATGACCGCCTTGGCGGTACCAGTGCGCACGAAGCTCGCCGACCCCCGACCCCCGGCCAAGAGGCCTACCGCATCGATAATGATGGATTTCCCGGCACCAGTTTCCCCGGTCAGCACGGTCATCCCGTTCTTAAAGGTCACGTCCAAGTGATCAATAATCGCAAAATTCTTAATTGACAGCTCCTGTAACAAGGTCAGGCCTCCCTAAAATAAACGACCACCGACCCCATCGTCAGCTTAGGGCTGCTCGGGAGTCGTGGTCGTCTAATCAATCCGCAAGCATGCGGTCGATCATCTTTTCTAATTGTAAAGCACCCTGATGGGAAACACAAATCGTCAGGATCTTACTGTCATCGCCAACCGTGCTAAAGACAAAATCATAACGCATCTGGTCGATCAACGACGCCACCACTGGTCCGTTACCCGGTAAGACCTTTAAATAGCCAAACTGGTCCTGGACCGCAAAGGAGACGTAGGCATCTCGCAGGGTTCGTTGAAGTTTCTTCTGCGTATCAATCTTCTTTTGGACGGGCAAACTATAACGGTAACCTCCGGACTCAGCCGGAAGCTTGACGAGCTGCATTTCTTTGATGTCCCGGGAGATGGTCGCTTGCGTGACGTGAATCCCGTCTGCGGCCAATAAATCGACGAAGTCTTCCTGACGTTCAATTTCCCGGGTAGTAAGTAATCGTTTCAGCAATTGCTGGCGTTCCTGCTTTTTCATTCCTAGCCCCCCTTATGTGGTAAAAATGCATAAACCTATCATATACCAGAGCTTAGGAATTGGAAAGGAAATTCTAATATTTTTCTCATAATCTATTGTTTTAGGCTCTCATAAGCTGCTGATAACGTTTTATCGACTGATACGGTATGCGCACAAACTGCATTTTTATCAACTGACTGCAAGTGGATCAGGAACTCGATGTTCCCTTCGCCACCCTTGATGGGTGAAAAATCAAGGCCCTGCACGGCATACCCGGTCGTCACCGCAAAATCAACGATTCCTTGAACCACCGCTTGATGGACCGCGGGGTCCCGAACGATGCCGTGGGCCCCTACATCCTCGCGATTGGCCTCAAACTGTGGCTTGATCAGCGCCACGACCTCACCGTTTTCCGGAAGAATGGCCTTTAATGGCGGCAAAATTAACCGCAGTGAGATGAACGACACGTCGATTGACGCAAAGGTTGGTTGCCCGTGAGTAAAGTCGTTCAACTTACTATAGCGGAAATTGGTGTGCTCCATCACAACGACCCGGGGGTCCTGCCGAAGCTTCCAGACCAGCTGATTACTGCCCACGTCTAGGGCGTAACTCAGCTTGGCCCCGTTCTGCAGCATCACGTCGGTAAAGCCACCGGTCGACGACCCAATGTCTAAAACGGTTCGGTCGGTCAAATCAATGTTAAAGACCTCCAGGGCCTTGGCCAACTTGAAGCCGCCCCGTGAGACGTAGGGCAACGGATGGCCCTTCCGGTGTAATTCGGTATCGATGGGAATCAGTTCGCCGGGTTTATCTAGCCGTTCTTCGTTAGTTCCCAAAATCTCGCCGGCCATGACGGCGCGCTTCGCGTCATCCAGGGACGTATACAACCCCTGCTCGACTAACAGGTCGGCAACGTGTTTTTTCTTCATTTATTTCACCCGATTCGTGTCAAAGTAGCTAAAGAACGCCGCTAGTAGGCTAATGTCCGTTCCAGCGGGAATACGGTCAAGGGCCGCCCGTCCCGCCGCAATCGTGTCAATCAGCGCCTGGTTGGCCCCGGCTAGTCCCAGTTTCCCAGGGTAGGTGTTCTTCGCTTCGCCGGCATCCTTCTGCGTGGCTTTGCCCAGTTCCTGGGGCGTGGCAACCACATCTAAGATGTCGTCGTAAATTTGAAAGGCCAAGCCAAACGCATCTGCGAAGTCAAGGTACGGCTGCCGGTCGTCTTCCGTGACGTTACCGAGAATCAGCCCGGCCAAGACCGCGTAGTGCAACAGAGCCCCGGTCTTCTCCCGGTGTAACGTCCGTAGTTGTTCAAATGGCAAGTTAACGTGTTCCGACTGCACGTCGCGCGCCTGACCTGCCACCATCCCATTGGGACCGGCAGCGTGGGCCAAGCCGTTGACCAAGGCGACCTGGGTCGCTGCCGGTAACGCCGTGGCGGTCAGCCACTGGAACGCCAAGGTCAGTAAGCCATCGCCCGCTAGCGTCGCCATTCCGGCGCCAAACTTCATGTGATTGGTCGGTTCGCCCCGCCGTAACGGATCGTTGTCCATGGCCGGCAGATCGTCGTGAATCAAGGAATAGGTATGTAGCAATTCCAACGCCATCACCGGCCGCCAGTCGCACGCCTTATCGAAGGTCCCGCCAACTGTGGTCAACGTCGCAACGGTCAGCAGTGGCCGCAATCGCTTGCCACCCGCTAAGAGCGAGTAGGTCATGGCATCAGCCAAGCGTTGATCGGTCGTGTCTGTCAACACCGCCGCTTGTAAGGGGCCATTTAACGTCGGCAGCCACGTCACCTCGAAGGCACTTAGCCGTTGCCGGTCGTTGTTACTTGGCATCCCCGTTGCCCCCTTGTGGCGTCTCAAACGCAACTTCTTGGTCGTTGTCGTTCATCATGGTCGTCAACGTCTTCTCGGCGTTCTGGAGCGTCGTTTGGAGGTCCTTGCTCAGGGCGACCCCCTTTTGGAACTGGTCGAGGGCCTGTTCCAACGGCACGTCACCCTTTTCGAGTTGGGCAACGATGTTTTCTAGGGTATTCAAATTTTCTTCAAAGGTTGGTTTTTGTTCTTCACTCATTTGTCCTGTTCCTCCGTTGCTGGTGTGATTTTTGTGATTTGTGCGGCGGCCGTCCCGTCGCTCAGGTGCAACGTCGCGGGGGCGACCTTCAAGTCGGCCGTCCGTCGAACGATGTGGTTTTCCTGGGTCACGTAACTGTAACCCCGACTCATGATCTTTAAGGGACTCAGATAATCCAGCCCGCTCGCAAGTTGGCTCACGTGATCCTCCTGAGCAGTCAAATAACGCCGCATCTCGGTTCTTAACCGCTGTTGCGTCTGATCGACCGCTTGCTGGGCCTGTTGCACGCGTGGCACCGGAGATTGTCCCAGTAGCCGTTGTTGGTCAAGCTGCACCCGTTGTTGCCAGCCTTGCAGCTGCGTCTGTATCCGTTGCTGAAGTCCCTGCTGGGCCCGGTCGAGACGTTGAACGTAAGTTTCGTACAGCCGTTGTGGTTGCTGGAACACGTAGGCGCCCAGCGACCGGTTCAACCGCTCCTGTTGGTACTTGATGCGGTTGCCCATCGCGTTAAATAAGCGGGTTCGTTGCTGCTGAATTTTCAGCAACTCATCATTTAGCACGGGCACTGCCAGCTCAGCTGCGGCCGTGGGCGTTGCCGCCCGCACGTCGGCAACCAAATCGGCAATGGTCGTGTCCGTTTCATGGCCCACCGAGGAGATCACGGGGAGCTGACTGGCCGCGATGGCCCGGGCGACCGTCTCTTCGTTGAACGGCCAGAGGTCTTCAATCGAGCCACCACCCCGACCAATGATCAGGGTATCAAAACTGCCGTTCGCGTTTGCCCGTTGAATCTGGCGAACGATGTCGGGCGCGGCCGCATCCCCTTGAACCACGGCCGGATACAAGACGATTTGAGCAATCGGGTAACGCCGCCGCGCCGTCGTGATAATATCGCGAATCACGGCACCACTAGGACTGGTGACCACGGCGATGCGCTTCGGGAAGCGTGGTAATGGCCGCTTGGGCGCCGAAAAGAGTCCTTCTTGGGCCAGCTTATTCTTCAACTGCTCATAGGCCTGATACAGGGCACCCACGCCGTCCGGCTCCATCCGTTCCACGTAGATTTGATAACTTCCACTAGGTTCGTACAGGGAGATTCGCCCAGTCACCAGGACTTTCATCCCAGTCTCCGGTTGAAATTTCAACTTCTCAAAGGCGCCCCGGAACATGATGGCACTAATTTTCGCGTGGTCATCCTTGAGACTAAAGTATTGGTGGGCGTGAGGCCGCAACCGGAAATTGGAGATCTCACCAGTCAGGTAGACTTTTCCCAGGTACGGGTCCACGTCGAATTTTCGTTTAATATACTGGGTCAGCGCTGTGACCGTCAGATAATCATTACTTGGCACGTTGCTCACTCCACTCACAGAGATCCACCGTCTGACGCATTAACGTCGCGATGGTCATGGGACCAACCCCACCGGGAACCGGCGTGATAGCCGCAACCTTATCCTTCACACCATCAAAGTCAACATCGCCGGTCAGCTTACCATTCTCATCACGGTCCATCCCCACGTCGATCACGATGGCGCCGGGCTTGACGTCGACTTCCTTGATTAAATGGGCTACCCCAGTCGCTACCACCAGCACGTCGGCCGTGGTGGTCAACGCTCGGAGGTTCGAGCCGAACTTGTGGGTAATGGTCACGCTCATGTCTGCATTCAACAGCAAGGCCGCCATGGGCCGGCCCACGATGTTACTGCGACCAACTACCACCGCGTGCTTGCCACGCAAGGGGGTGTGAAGACTCTCTAGCATGGTCATGATGCCCCGCGGCGTACAGGAGACTGGATAATTCCCTGGCAAGTTGGTATACATCCGCCCCACGTTCAACGGGTGGAACCCATCCACATCCTTGCGTGGATCAATGGCATTGATGACTGCCGGCTCGTCCAGGCCAGCGGGGAGCGGGGACTGCACAAGAATGCCGTGAATCGTGGGGTCTTGGTTATAATCAGCGACAACGGCCAGTAAGTCAGCCTGACTGATGGTCGCGGGCAACCGGCGAACAATCGAGTTGATACCCAGTTGTTCGGCCTTGCGGTGCTTGTTGCGGACATAGATGGCACTCGCTGGGTCTTCCCCCACGATGATCACAGCTAGTCCGGGAACGATGCCCCGACTTGCTAACGCTGCGACCCGTTGCTTGGTTTGGTCGTTTTGATCCTTGGCCAATTGTTTTCCATCAATGATGGTCGTCATAAAGTTAGTCCCCCCGTATATTTTTCAAAGTTATACTTCGATTTTAGCATAGTTGTCCCCAAAACGGGACGCACGACCCCGACAAAAAACAAACCGACAGCACTTCTTAAGTTCCGCAAGTCGTCCCTGTTTATTTTGAACAATTTACCAAGCGATGCCCAAAAGGGCGTGCCGTCTGCCCACAATTCGTGGTACAAAAAAACGCCATTCCGAGTACTCTCAAGAATAGCGTTTCGTTATTATGCTTGGGTGTCCGCCGCGTCATCGTCATCCAACGTATGGGCCAAAACCCCGTTGATGAACCGACGTGACCGGTCGTCGCTGAAGTTCTTGGCCAATTCCAAGGCTTCATTCACGGCGACCCGGTTAGGAACGTCCGGCACATGTTCAATTTCAAAAAAGGCAACGCGCAAGATGATCAAGTCGGTCTTGGCGATTCGTTGCAACTGCCAACCGGCACTCAGATACTTACTGATCTGAACGTCCAGTTCACTCTGGTGGGCCAACACACCCGTGACCAGCGTCGTCAGGTACTCAGGTACCGGAACGATCTGGTCGGGGTCATCGGTTAAGACCCGTTGGTACAACGCATCTTGATCGGCGTCAGCGTTGGCGTTAAGGGCGAACAGCATTTGAAATGCCCGCTCCCGAATTTGATGTCGTGTAAGTGTCACGATTGTTCACTGTCTCCTTCATCTGGCTGGTTGAACAGGTTATCTGGGTCAACCTGCTGCGCCGTCTTTTCGGGAATGACGCCTTCCACGTGAACGTTGACTTCACGTAAGTCGAGGTCTGTCATGAACAACAGTTGTTGCTTGACGCTGTCCTGAATGGCCAAAGCAACCTTGGGAACCGCAACGCCGTAGTTCAGGTACACGTAAACGTCAACGGCGAGTTCATCACCGTCGAACATGAGCTTAACGCCCTTCCCGTGTTCCTTACGACCGAAGAGTTCGTTCACGCTGTTGGCCAGAGAACCACGCATCCGTGCAACACCATCGGTTTGGCTAGCCGCAATGCCCACGATAATCTCGAGGACTTGTGGTGCCACCTCAATCTTCCCCAGTGCGGGTTCCTTTGATTCTAAAATAATATTCGTATCTTCTGCCATTCGTAGACCCTCCCTTACGAGTTGAACTTCGGGTAATGTCAGTGAAAAACGACCCTAGGCCCGAGAAATGTAAGTCGAATCCTGGGTGTTGATGGATAACTTGTCGCCTTCGTTAACGAAGAACGGTACTTGGATGACCAAACCAGTGGTCATGGTTGCTGGCTTGGAGCCACCAGAAGCCGTGTTCCCCTTGATACTTGGTTCCGTTGAAGCAACTTCCAAAACAACCGTATTCGGAACTTCAATTCCTAAGACTTCGGAGTTGTATTGAACCAAGTCAACGTTCATGTTCTCTTGTAAGAACTGCAGTTGTTCCTTGATGGAATCGTCTGGAACGGAGATTTGTTCGTAGTTATCCGTGTCCATGAAGACGCGTTGGTCACCGTCTTCGTACAGGTATTGCATGGAACGCGTTTGGATGTCAGCTTGTTCCATCTTAGCGCCGGCACGGAAAGTCTTTTCTTGAACGGCACCGGTCCGTAAGTTCTTCAGCTTCGTCCGGACGAACGCGCCACCCTTACCTGGTTTAACGTGTTGGAACTCCAAAATCCGCCAGATTGCGTGATCCACTTCGATAGTTAAACCATTTTTAAAATTAGCAGTAGAAATTGCCATAATGTCAGCCTCCTAAAAGATGTCTTCTTTATAATATCAATTCTACCCCCTAAAAAGCAAGACAAGGGGTGAGCTTACAAGATAATTAAATTTCGGGGAACCGTGGTGAGAACGGTATGCCCCGTCGTGGTAACCTGCAAATCGTCTTCGATTCGAATACCGCCCCGTTCAGGGAAGTAAACGCCAGGCTCAACCGTTACCACCTGGTTGGGCGTTAGGACGTCGGGCCACCCCCGCCCAATGTTGGGACCCTCGTGGATGTCCAGGCCAATCCCATGCCCAGTCCCGTGGATGAAGGCCTCACCGTAACCCTGCTGGGTCAGGTAATCCCGTCCTATTCGGTCCAAGTCACCGCCCGTCACACCGGGTTGAACCGCCGCCATAATCTTTTCCTGAGCGGTCTGAACGGCCTGGTAAGCCTGCTTGAGGAAGTCACCAGGATCGCCCAACGCCACCGTCCGGGTCAGATCGGACGTGTACCCATCCACGTAGAAGCCACAATCGATTGTGACCAGTTCGTTAGCGGCTAAGGCCTTGTCGCTGGCCTGCCCATGGGGCCAAGCCGAGCGGGGGCCACTGGCGACGATGGTGGGAAAACTCTCACCGGTCGCACCGTGGTCTTGCATCCAGCGTGTTAACCATAGGGCGGCGGCCCGTTCGGTCATACCGGGGCGTAGAACACCAAACAGGGCCTGGACGCCTTCGCTGGTCAACTGCGTAGCGTGTTGGATGGCCGCAAGTTCATCGGCATCCTTCACCTGACGTAAGTCATCGACCACGTTGGTCAACGGGACGGGATCGGCGTCTAAGTGCTCATCCAGCCAATTAAACGTAACCAACGGCACCGTATCTTCCAATCCCATGACCGTCGCCCCGTCCGCCACCAACACGTCGTTAACGGCTTGTAAGTAGTTCCGGGTAATCACGCGGTCAATAGTTGGAATCGTGTGTTTGAGTTCCGTTTCGTAACGGGCATCCGTGATGAAGACCAACCGCTTGGCGGTCACCAACACATAGCCATCGCCCGGTTCCACACTGGTTCCGGTGAGATATGCTTGGTTACTAGGTGCTTGAACCAAAAAACTATCAATACTTAACGGGGCAAACTCTGCCCGCAAACGTTCCACTCGACTTGCCATCCAACATCCCTCCCAGGTATTGAGCAAAAGAAGAGCTCAAAGCGAATTGGTCTCGCCTCAAGCTCTTCAGTCGTACGAGGAAAACCCCGTGATTATTTAGCTGCTTCTTCGGCAACTGGGTAAACGGACACTTGGCGCTTGTCGCGACCTAAACGTTCGAATTTAACAACACCAGCAACCTTAGCAAATAACGTATCGTCACCGCCGCGGCCAACGTTAACACCTGGGTAGATGTGCGTACCACGTTGACGGTAAAGGATTGAGCCACCGGTTACAGTCGAACCGTCAGCAGCCTTCGTCCCAAGACGACGACCAGCTGAGTCCCGACCGTTGGCAGTGGACCCACCCCCTTTATGGTGAGAGAAGAATTGTAAGTTCATGTTCATCAGCATATTGTTTCACCTCCGGTAGATTATTGGGTGACTTCGTCATAAGTGACGAAGTCTGAATAATTAGTCGCGACATCCCGTAATCCATCCGCAAAACTCTGGAGGATCGTCTGTCCCTTAAGTTCGGTCGTTGCTTCCAGCTTTGGTGGTAGGTGAACTTCCAGAAAGCCCCCTGCCTGATCACGATTCTCAACGTCTACCGGAATCTTAGCGACTCGTTGTAGCCCGTTGACCGTCGTAATCGCAAGCACCGAAACCGCAGCACACACGATGTCCTGACCATATTCGCCGGAATCGGCGTGGCCAGTGATTTGAAATGAATCGATTCGATTAGATCCGTGATGGATCGTCGCATGAATCATCCGGGTTCGCTCCTTTAATCTTTACGCGTTGATAGCGTCAATGACAACCTTGGTATATGGTTGACGGTGACCCTTCTTGGTGTGAGAACCCTTCTTGGCCTTGTACTTGTAAGTCACAACCTTCTTTTCCAGACCGTTCTTTTCAACAGTCCCGGTAACAGTTGCGCCTTCTACAGTTGGCGTACCAATCTTGGGCGTGTCGCCGCTGACAAGAACAACTTGGTCAAAAGTGACCTTTTCGCCAGCTTCAACGTTTAACTTTTCGACGTAAACAGCTTGGCCTGCTTCGACCTTGTACTGCTTACCACCAGTTACGATAATTGCGTACATCGATGTGCACCTCCTTATGATATTAGACTTAGACTCGCCGAAAACAAGTGACCCGTAGGTACTTAAGGCTTGTTCCGAGCGGTTGCAGCTGTGGAAGTCCACAAATACAACATGAAAATTGTACCGGAAGTCTCGGCCCCTGTCAAGGAGTTTTCGTTGACAACCCTAAAATCGCTTAGGCGCACCGCTTCATCCCTGGTAAGAACCACCGCATACCTTGTGATGATACCGCATTTAGCGACTAACGCAAAGTGATTTGCCCCAAGACGTCAAAAAACGTAGCCGACCGAAATCGACTACGCCTTTAGAACGCGCTTAATAATTGTTAGCCTGACGATCCAGGTTCACTTGACGTTTGGCCTCATAGGCCGCCTGAATCTCGTCTTGGCTGAATCCAAAGTCGACGAAGCCCCACTTCAGGAATAACCGCCATGCGTGCCGGAAATCTTCCTGACGATGAGAAAAGTGACTGTTGAAGACCATGCGTTTTAAAATCAAGTACTGCTGATCGGGGTCCTTGGCAGGTCGGCTCTGTTCGAGCGTGGTCAGGTCCTCTTCGGTCAGCATAATCAGCTGGGTCCAGGTCTTCTTAGCCGCAACTAGGAAGAAAAAGTCCATCGCGTCGGTGTACTCAGTCAGAAGCGTTTCACGCGGCGTTTGCCCTGCATCGGCCTTGCCCCGGTGGGTCTTCCAGACCTTGAACCACTCCGACGTGTTGGCGACCTCGGCGAGCTCCACGTCCAACGCCACGTAGGCGTTTTCGATTTGATGTTCGCGGGTCATCTCGATATCCCGGTCGTTGGTGATCTGGGTATCCAACGCAATCGACTGCTGGACCAATTTTGCCAGTTCTAACACACAGATTCCTCCCTAACCAAAAATCAATGGATCGGACTTGATCTCCAAATCCGTTAAGTTTTCTAAGTACCAATCCCGCATAAACGGGTATTGTAGCAGGACGTCGAACCAAGAGACCTTCTGATTTTCGTCGTGGACGGTCAGTACCCATTCCGGCTGACCCTCTAATTGGTTATTAAAGATATCGACCACGACTCCCTTGTCCAACGCAATCCGGGCACCGTTACCGTTCACCCCGTTGGTCAACATGTAGTCGTTTTTGGCGGCCGTCACGAAGAGTTGGTCAACCACGCCTGCGGGTAAGTTGGCGGAGTGAACCGCGTAGTTCTGGCGGTTGGCTGCGTCCAAGATGTTGAAGTCCACGGAATACCCGTAATCTTCTTTTAAGTACCGCGCAAAGTCCACCAAAATCTGAACGGAGGTCTTGACCGTCTCGGCCGGAACCGTGTCGTGCAGGTCAATGACGAACAACTGCGTTAAGGCGTGACTGTTGAAGCGGAACATCTTCCGTTCCAGGTTCAAGTAGAACAAGGATTGGCCGGTCACACGCTCGCGATAGAACACGCCGCCATTCTCCGAAGTCTCAACCCGGAAGTTGAAGGCGCCCCGGTCACCCAGCGGCGTCAACTGCTGGACCAACTCCTCGTGGGCATCCCGCGACTGCAACATGACCTGGTTTCCCTGGTCGTGCAGTTCCAGCATCCGCGACATGAATAACAGGTAATAGTCCGCGTTACTGTACTGGTGGGGGAACGTCACGTAGTCGGAGTCTAAATGAAAGTCTGCTAGCTGAGTCGCGGCGTCGACCAGTTCGTCGGCATCCGTAGTCTTGATCAGCTGATCCATCAGCTTGGTAAAGGTCAGACCAATCTCCAAACCGGACTTAATGGCTTCGTTATAGTTCAGTAGCCGTCCGCTGGTCGTGAGCGTGGACGGATCGTTTTCGTTAATCATCGACGTTCACCTCGCCCTCACCCTTGCCAACTAGACTGTTCAGATAGTCGGTATACAGGCTCTGATTGTGTGCTTCAAAGTGTTCGAAATCGTCGAAAGCGTCGCGAATACTCTGCTTTTCGTAATTCAAAATCGTGTCTTCCTTGGATAAGACCAGAATTCGGTCGTCGTTGGCCTTGATGGTCTTGTGGGCGTTCAATGCCTGTTCGTCCTCGTCAGCCAGCTTAGTCAGTTGGTCAATGATTCCCTGACGTTCGTCCTTGATCTTACTGGTTTCCCAAGGCATCCCGCTCTTTTGGCTGTTTTCCTTAAGCTGTTCGCGTAACTCCGTCTTCTTGTTGTCCCGCACAGACTGAGCGTCCATCAGCTTCTGGAGCTGTTCGCTCTCCGACGAGATGGCCTCGATCTTGGCGGTGTTTAACCGTTGATGCCGCCCCTCCAGTTCGAAGGACTGTTGGAGCTTCTGGTACTCGGTCTGATCAAACATGAACTGGACGTTGACGACGTCGAGATCCCCGAACAAGCGGCGATCCCACCAGTTTCCAAAGTAGATGTGGAACCGGCCGGTGGTGTATTCTTCGTAGTAGAAAAATGGGTAAATGTGACCTAAATAGTCAATTAAATTATCGCTCAGGTAATGACTAATCTGGGGATGAATGTTATCGACCAACTCAGCTAAATGGTTAACGGTTTGCTTCACACGGGTCTTCTTAACTTCTTGATAATAACGAACCTGGTCGAGAAGTTCGTAAACCTTGCGGTCGTTTCCGTGCTGCACCGCCGCCTGTAATGTGCTCAAGTAATCGAGTTTGTTGGCAATTGCCTGGGTTAAGACGTCGGCAGCACTGGCTTGCTGTTCTTGATTTTCCATGAATTATCCCTCATTCTCATGTTCTTAGGCACTGCCGTGAACATTGGTTATACGTTCATGTTACCAAAAAATACCGGAGAATAAAGCACTTTGGCTGATTTTTACGCGAAAACAAATATTTTTTTGAAATCGCCATCGGGGTTTCCCGTCCAATCTTAACGGTGACTTTACAAATTGGCTTGGGCCCAGTCTGCCGCACCTGCGTCCAGCTTGTCTTCGGGGGGCTTCTACCCTTATCACAAATAAATTTTTCGTGATTGAATCATCATCGCAATTGTTTGCAACTTAAAGTTGGACGCCAAAAGGACTTCGCCAGAATCGAAAATTCGTCTGGGGAAGCCCTCACAAGTTCCTTAGTTTATGGGTTACACGACTCGCGGGTTGTCACTATTTTTCATCACAGCATAGCCGCCGAATCGCCTCAGCGTAGATGGCCATGGCCTTGAACATCCGGTCCAGCGGCCAATTCTCGTCGACCTGGTGCATCCGGTCCGGGGTCCCCGGTAGCATCGCGCCGAACGCCACACAGTTGCGCATGGTCCGGGCGTAGGTCGCCCCACCGGAAATCTGCGGCTGGGTGTCGTCCCCCGTCATGTCCCGGTAAGTGCTCATCAGCGTCTTGACCAACTGACCATCCGTCGGTACGTAGAGCGGCGCCAGGTAGTCAAAGTGTTCGTAGGTCAGTTGATACGGTTTTACCGCCGCCTCAAGCTGCTTAATGAGGTCATCGTGGTCGACCGTCACCGGAATCCGCATATCGATCTGCATCCGGGACTCGGTCGGCGTGATGGTCAGACTCGAGATGTTAACCGTCAGGTGCCCGGACTGCTCATCGCTAACGTCCCCCAACAGGTTCGTCCCGGTTGCGTCTTCTTTGAAGCACTTGCCGATGAAGTCCAGGACTGGTAAGGCAAAGACGTCGTCCAATGCAATTGCCAACCGCAACAGCGCGTTCACCCCGGTCGGGGCCATCATCGCGTGGACCGACTTGCCCTTGACCACCAAGCCCGTAGCGCTTTTATCGAAAGCAAACCCGTGTTGTTCTAACGCCGCTGCCACGGCATCCTGTTTGGGGCCGTCGTAAGTGGCCTTGCCCGGCACCGCATTGAAAGCATTGGTGAGGTTCAGGGCCAACTCATCGCTCCCCGGACCCACCAGATAGGACTGTTGGAGGCCCTTCTCGGCGTAGATCAATGGGAACTCGGCATCCGGCGCGATACCCAGGTCGATGGGGTCTTCCTTTTCGTTATACTTGGCGATCCCCCGCCAGAGCGTCTCCTCGTCCGTCCCGAAGATGAACCGAATCTTTTTATTAAAGTGGTAGCCCCGGTTCTCCAAGGCCTTGACGGCAAATAAGGCGGCAACGGTCGGTCCCTTATCATCCTGGGACCCCCGGCCAAATAAGGCGTTGTCTTTAACGCTACCGGTAAAGGGCGCAGCGGCCCATTCCGTCGGATCACCGGCTGGGACCACGTCCATGTGACCGATGATGCCAAACGTCTCATCGCCCGTCCCCGTTTCAGCGTAAGCGTAATACCCATCCGGGTCCGTGTAGGTCTGGTAACCGAGTTCCTGACAGATGGTCACGACCTCGTCCAAGGCTAAGCGAATCTCTTTGCCAAAGGGTGCACCGGCCGCGACTGGTTGCGTGAATGATGCGTGGCTGATCAACCGTTCGGCGGCCTTAACGGCGGCTTGTTCTTCAACCTCAGTTACGATTTTATCCATGAAAACTTCCTCCTTCTAAGACTTTATAGAATCGCCATGACACCTAAGAAAACACAGGTGGCGATAAACAAATAAATCATTAACTTCAGCATGTACTTCCACCACACGCCAATGTTCACGTGGGCGACGGCCAAGGCCCCCATGATGACCCCAGAGGTTGGCGTAATCAGGTTGACCCACCCGGAAGCGGCCTGATAAGCCGTGACCACCAGACTGGGGGCGACGTCAGCAAACTTGCCCAACGGCCCAATGATGCCCATCGTCGCCGCGGCCAAGCCGGAGGTGGAAGGAATCAGGAAGGACATGGGAATGTAGAAGATATAGGTCAAAATGATAAATAACACGGAACTCATGCCGGACAGGCCGGTTTCGCCCCAGTGCAGGACGGTCGCGGTGATGTTCCCGTCGTTCATCACGACCTGGATGCCCCGAGCAACCGCCACCACAATGGCAACGCCCAGGAAATCCCCCATGCCGCTCATAAAGGACGCGATGAAGTCGCTCTCCTTCATTTTAAAAACGAACATAATAATCACGGACATCAGCAGGAACAGCATGGTAATCTCGGAGAAGTACCAGGTCCCCAGTGGCGTCATGTCAGCGCCCAACAGGTTGCCCAGGAACGGGATGCCCTTGAGCCATTGGTCAAAGCTACTGAAGAAGGTCCATTTCGCACTGATCTGGTCCCAAGGAATCAGGCCCATGATCATAATCACGAAGGTGGCGGCGAAAAGCCACAGGACACCCTGTTGCCGTTTGGTCATCTTGCCGGGTTCGGCATCGGTGCTGACCAGGAACCGTTGACGGTCCTCATCACGCTGCCCGTACACCAGTGACTTGGTCGGGTCCTTCTCAATCTTAGCTGCGTAGTGGTAAACGTACCAGATACTAATCCCGATGGTGATTAGGAGTAACACGACCCGGGACATGATACCATCCCCTGGCGTAATGTTTAAGGTTGCCGACGCGACCCCCGTTGCAAAGGGGTTCACGGTCGACGCCAAACACCCGACCTGTGACCCAATCAACGCAATCGACACGGCAACTAACGAGTCAAAACCAATCCCCATCATCACGGGAATCAGTAGCGGGTAAAAGGCAATCGTTTCTTCAGCCATCCCGTAGGTCGACCCACCGGCGGCAAACAGCAGCATCAGGATGGGAATCAGCCACTTTTCCTTGCCCTTGAACCGGCGCACGATGGCGGCGATACCATCGTCGAGTGCTTTGGTCCGGTTCACCACGCCCAGGAAGCCCCCAATGACTAGGATAAACAGTGAGACGTCGATGGCCCCACCAGTCTTGTCGTTCCCAATCATCCCAATCACGGGCGCCATGAAGACGTCCCAGATGCCCTGGGGGTTCGCTTGGACGGACCGATACGTGTGCGCGATAATGTTTCCGGACTTATCGGTCGCGTACTGCCCCGCCGGAATGATCCAGGTTAAAATAGCAATAACAATAATGATCAAAAATAAAATGGTATACGCCGACGGCATTTTAAAACGTCGTCGTTTTTTCGGTGGTTCAACGGTTGGTTCTTGCATAACTACTCACTCCTTTGAATTCATCGTTAATGTAAGCGCTTCCTTATTCATCATACCGAATCATCATGAGAAGTAAGTGAGAAGATACACAAAATATTGACCATTCTTCCGTTGAATTATCTAACCATTTCTTAATGCGTGCAAAAGGGCCGTTACCCTTAGCGGATAACGGCCCTGACTACTTATTCAATGATTAGATTTAGTACAATTCCAGGTACTGATCACGTTCCCATTGGGAAACTTGCGTCCGGTAGGAGTTGTATTCTAAGTTTTTGGCTTCAATGAAGCTCTGGTACAGGTGACTGCCCATGGCGTTACGCATGACATCGTCGGCAGCTAAGTCCTTCAAGGCGTTGTGCAGGGTGTCTGGCAGGTTAGTGATGTGATTCTCCTGCCGTTCCTCAGCATCCATCCGGTAGATGTTCCGGTCAACGGCTTCTCGTGGGGCCAACTGGTTCCGCAAGCCATCTAAGCCGGCTTCCAGAACTGCTGCAATCGCCAGGTAAGGATTGGCTGCGGGGTCAACACTCCGCAGTTCCAGCCGCGTAGACAAACCCCGGGAACTTGGAACCCGGATCAGTGGTGACCGGTTTGAACCGGACCAGGCCACGTAAACGGGGGCTTCGTAACCAGGAACTAACCGCTTGTAACTGTTGACGATGGGGTTGCAGATGGCGGTAAAGCTTCGGGCATGCTTGAGTAAGCCACCTAAGAAGTGGTAGGCATCCTCGGATAAGGCCAGCTCACCCTTCTCGTCGTAGAACGCATTGCCCTTGTCGTGGAATAACGACATGTTCAGATGCATCCCGGACCCGTTAATGCCCGCCAGTGGCTTTGGCATGAAGGTCGCATACAGACCGTACTTCCGGGCGATGGTCTTGACCACTAACTTAAAGGTCTGGATGTTGTCGGCAGCGGTCAATGCGTCGGCGTACTTGAAGTCGATTTCGTGTTGGCCAGGGGCCACCTCATGATGGGCAGCTTCAACGTCAAAGCCCATTTCCTCCAAGGTCAGGACAATCTCACGCCGACAATTTTCCCCTAAGTCCATTGGGGCCATGTCGAAGTAGCTCCCCTTGTCGTTCAGCTCAGTGGTTGGCTTGCCGTTTTCATCCATCTTGAACAGGAAGAATTCGGGTTCCGGTCCAATGTTGAAGTCGGTGAAGCCGGCCTTGCGCATGTCGCTCAGGACCCGAATCAGGTTGTTCCGGGGATCGCCTTCGAATGGCTTACCATCTGGGGTATAAACCTCACAGATGACCCGGGCAATCTTGCCCCGTTCCGTGCTCCACGGGAAAATCATCCAGGTGGACAGGTCAGGGTACAAGTACATGTCACTTTCTTCGATCCGAACAAAGCCATCGATCGATGACCCATCAAACATTAACTTGTTATCAAGTAACTTGCCCAATTGACTAATGGGCACTTCAACGTTCTTAATGGTGCCAAACAGGTCGGTAAACATCAACCGCAAGAACTTCACGTTTTCGTCCTTCGCCATCTGACGAATGTCGTCCTTGGTATATGCCGGTTTTGCCATTCAAATCGCTCCCTATCAAATTTTTAACTGTCAAAAGATTGTTGCCACAATATGCTTTACAAGGGCCGATGTTGTTCCATCCCATCTTGGGTATGACCCAACCCCCCCTGCCGGATGAATTCGTCCTGCAGAATTTGCCGGACATCGGCATCCGTTAGCGGTCGCTGAGTGGCGCGCTTTCGGGCTGCCTCCGCTTGTTCCCGCTGTTCGTAAATGGCCTTGATGCCGGCCACGTTCACGCCGTCATCCAGGTAATCCTTGATTTCCAGTAACCGGTCGATGTCGTTCAACGAATACATCCGCCGATTGCCGTCGTTACGTTGGGGTAAGACTAACCCCTGTGCTTCATAGTAGCGAATCTGCCGAGCAGTAAGGCTCGTCAGCTTCATGACGGTACCGATTGGTAGGACGGCCAACGACCGTCGCAGTTCTTTTCCCTTCACCTTTACCGGCCCCCTTCAACTATACCGATATCATACCACGTCCAAAAAACACGTCAAGTTTCTGTGTTACTTTTTATGACATCAGCGCTGATTTTACCCGAATCTTTAGTTAATCGTAAGAACTAATGATGCAACCATGAATCGACCTGCGCGTCAATCTGGGCGCGTTCTTCAGGATGTTGCACCAAATCGTACCAGCTCGCCGTGGTTTGGTTCCGAAACCAGGTCAGCTGACGCTTGGCGTAATGCCGTGAGTCCTGCTTGACCTGCTCAATCGCCCTAGACCACTGGTCCGTTCGCGCCACTACCGGCAATAGCTCACGATAGCCGATGCCGGTGGCCGCTGGCAACGCGGACCCCCCCTGTTCCTGAAGCCACCGCACCTCGTCCCAAAGCCCCTGTTGAACCATCAGATCAACGCGTTGATTAATACGTTGATACAGCAAGTCGCGGTCCGTATTCAACGCTACATACCGTTCATCGTATTGTGGACCGGCGTCGGGCTGCTTCGAGAACGGGGCACCTGTGACCGCAATGACCTCAAGGGCCCGAACGGTTCGTCGCACATTGGTCTGTGGAATCTTAGCCGCAGCCACCGGATCTTGGTCGGCTAACCGTTGCCAGAGCACCTGAGGCCCCTTTTCTGTCGCTACGGCTCGAAGCTGTTCCCGTAAGGCCGGATCTCCAGGGGCATCGGCCCCCAGGGCGAGCCCATCAAACAGAGCCTGCAAATAAAAGCCGGTCCCCCCCGCGATGATTGGTAGGTGTCCCCGCGCCGTAATCGCGGGAATCAGTTCTTGGGCCGCGGCAACAAACCGGGCCACCGTAAACTGTTGATCGACGTCACAGACGTCGATCAGGTGGTGAACCGCTTGGGCCTGTTCCTGTGGTGTTGCCTTCGCGGTCCCGATGTTTAGATGGCGGTAGACCTGCATCGAGTCCCCCGAGATAATCTCGCCGTTGAATTTTTGTGCTAATCCAATGGCCAACGCCGTCTTACCCACGGCGGTCGGGCCAACGATCGCTAATACTTTTTCCATGCTTGCCGTCTCCCTGCTTAGTCTTAGTTTTAGAGTACCATAATTCGAGACCCTTCGCGGGGGTGGTTTCAGGTTTGCCAGCTAAATCACTAGCTATTTGCGCCAGAATCTTGCATAATGGAAGCGGATTAATTGAATTTTCACGGAAAGGGGCTACTCACAATGAAGCATTTCACTAAAGGATTCCTGTTTGGTGTCGTTGCCACTGCCAGTGCAGTTGCCGGTGCCGTCTTCTCCTTCAAGAAAAAGGTCGTTCAACCCATTGAAGAACAAGAAGACCGTTTTGAAGAGAACCGCAAGCGGGCCAACCGCAAGAGCCATTCCGCTCACAACGGTTAGTTAGACGTTCACAAAAGGACCCGGAGCCAATCCGAGTCCTTTTTGTTGCATACGTATTGATACCATGGCTAGCGGGGACCATGTTCGCCGATAAGGTTACCATTTAATTCTTCGATATACTAACGGTTCCCTACCCACATTGCCACACAACACTATCTTTTGACCACATCCATAACCGTCCTTCAGCAACGTCATTGGTGTCAAATACCCTTCGTCCATAATCAAGACGTATTCTTCTAACAACGGTCAGTTTTTCCCATTACTGTAGAAATATGACCGTGGCCGTCAGCCGAGAGGGCGGATCAGGGGGCGCCAAGTGGTGAAATTTATGTTGGTCGGGGTCCTTTCCCGGCCTACATAAAGGTCGAGCTTGGAGACTCACGGTTTGTGT